>JANPIQ010000257.1:0-3030 GCA_031425075.1 Sphingomonadales bacterium | reverse complement strand
GCGTCAACCATCCGAGCGAAGTCATCAATATCGGTGACACGGTCCGCGTCCAGATCATCCGCATCAACCGCGAAACACAGCGCATCAGCTTGGGCATGAAGCAGCTGGAATCGGATCCCTGGGACGGCGTGGCCGCGAAATATCCGGTCGGCGCCAAGCTGTCGGGCATGGTCACGAACATCACCGATTACGGCGCGTTCGTCGAACTGGAAGCTGGCATCGAAGGCCTGGTCCATGTCAGCGAAATGTCGTGGGTCAAAAAGAACGTCCATCCCGGCAAGATCGTCTCGACGAGTCAGGAAGTCGACGTCATCGTGCTCGAAGTCGACAGCGACAAGCGCCGCATCTCGCTTGGCCTCAAGCAGGCCCAGTCGAACCCCTGGGGCGCCTTTGCCGACCAGTATCCGGTTGGTGCCGTGGTCGAAGGCGAAGTCAAGAACGCAACCGAGTTCGGCTTGTTCATCGGCTTGCCTGGCGACGTCGACGGCATGGTTCACATGTCGGACATCGCATGGGGCATTACCGGCGAGGAAGCGCTGCATCTGCATCGCAAGGGCGAGATGGTTCAGGTCATCGTGCTTGACGTCGATGTCGAGAAAGAGCGCATCAGCCTGGGCATGAAGCAGCTTGAAAAGGGTGCACCGACGGTTGGTGCGACCGCTGCCACCGGATCGCTCAAGAAGAATGAAGTGACCACCGTCACCGTTCTCGAAGTGCGCGAGAATGGCCTGGAAGTTCAGGCCGGCGACGATGGTGCCACAGGCTTCATTAAGCGCGCCGACCTCGGCCGTGACCGCGACGAACAGCGCCCCGACCGGTATCAGGTCGGACAGAAGTTCGACGCGATGGTCACCGGGTTTGACCGCTCCAAAAAGCCGACCTTCTCGGTCAAGGCGATGCAGATTGCCGAAGAAAAGCAGGCGGTTGCGCAATATGGTTCGTCGGACAGCGGTGCCTCGCTGGGCGACATTCTTGGCGAAGCTTTGAAGGCCCGCAAGGACAGCTAAACCGCTGTCTGTCATGCCAAATTGGGACAAAGGCCCGTCGGACAATCGTCCGGCGGGCCTTTACCTTAGCTTTTCCGCCGATTCGGGTTGAATGGCGGGGGATTCCTGATACCCTGTCATCACTAGTCGAGAGACGCCTGCGAAGGGCGCAGCCGTCGATCTGGGTCGCATTCAAAATGGCGCCATTGCCGATTCACCGGGATGGTGGGTGGGGGTTTATTATGATCCGGTCTGAGTTGGTGCAAAAGATTGCATCCGAAAATAAGGACTTGCGTGTCGAGGAGGTGGAACAGATCGTTGATCTGTTTTTCGACGCCATCGTCAAGCAACTCGCCTCTGGCGGGCGCGTCGAATTGCGCGGTTTTGGAGCCTTTTCAACCCGCGCTCGCGAGTCGCGCACCGGCCGCAATCCGCGCACGGGCGAAACCGTGGCCGTGGATGCCAAAAAGGTTCCCTATTTCAAGCCCGGAAAGTAAATGCGCGAGCGGCTAACCCGGTAGGGCACCACCAATTCAGCCCATCGTCGTCCTGAACTTGTTTCTGGACAACAAGCCTTTGCCCGTTGTCCTGAAAAAAGTTCAGGACGACTATTGGTTTCGATCGGGGTATTCATTCCGCGAACGCCCCCCACGCGCCTCAGCTCTTCAGCCGGTATCCCGTCCGGAACATCCACCAGGTGATGCCCAGGCACAGGGTCAGGAATAATCCGACCGCCGCCATGCTGGTGCCGATGGCAACATCGCCGACTCCGAAAAAGGTCCAGCGAAACCCGCTGATCAGATACACGACCGGATTGAAAAGCGTCACCGTCTGCCATGCGGGGGGCAGCATATCGAGCGAGTAAAAGGCTCCGCCCAAAAATGTGAGCGGATAAATGACCAGCATCGGGATCACCTGCAACTGCTCGAAACTTTGCGCCCAGATGCCGATGATGAACCCGAACAGGCAGAAGGTCACCGCCAGCAGGATCAGGAAACCGACCATCAACACCGGGTGCGCCACATTAATGTCGACGAACAGATGCGCGGTCGCGAAGATGATCGATCCGATGATCACCGATTTGGTCGCCGCCGCACCGACATAGGCGGCCACCAGTTCAAACGCCGACAGCGGCGCTGACAGCATTTCGTAAATCGTCCCCGACCATTTTGGCATATAGATACCGAAACTCGCGTTGCTCATGCTTTCGGTGAACATCGTCAGCATCATCAGCCCGGGGACGATGAACGCACCATAGGGCACGCCCCCGACATCGGTCATCCGTCCGCCGATGGCCGAACCGAACACCACGAAATAGAGCGCCGTCGTGATGACGGGCAGCGCAAGGCTGGTCCACACAGTGCGCCCGAAACGGGCCAGTTCGAACCGGTAGATGGACGATATGCCGCGCCAGTTAATGCTCATGCCGCTTGCTCCTGGCGCGGTTCATGCACCAACCCGACGAAAATATCCTCCAGCGAACTTTGCCCGGTATGCAAATCCTTGAAGCCGATGCCCGCGTCGCTGATCGCGCGCAGCAGCGAGGGTACGCCCGTCGCTTCGGCATGGCTGTCGAAATCATACACCAGCTGATGCCCGCCGGAAGCCAGCGTCAGCGCCCATCCGCCCAGCGCAGCGGGCAATGCGTCCAGCGGCTCCGACAGCGTCAGCGTCAGCGTCCGTCGGCCCAGCTGTTTCAGCAGCGCGGTTTTCTCCTCGACCAATATCAACCGGCCCTTGCTGATCACGCCGACGCGATCGGCCATTTCTTCGGCCTCTTCGATATAGTGGGTGGTCAGGATGATGGTAACGCCGCGGTCGCGCAGTTTGCGGACCATCGCCCACATGTCGCGGCGCAGTTCGACATCGACCCCGGCGGTGGGTTCGTCGAGGAACAGGATCTGAGGTTCGTGGCTCAGCGCCTTGGCAATCATCACGCGGCGTTTCATCCCGCCCGACAATTCCTTGATCTGCGCGCTGCGCTTGTCCCAGAGCGACAGATCGCGCAGCACCTGTTCGACGAAGGCCGGGTCCTTGGGCTTGC
>JANPIQ010000256.1:0-5567 GCA_031425075.1 Sphingomonadales bacterium | reverse complement strand
ACGATGTCTTGCTCGTCAATGTGCGGACCGGACGCGTTCTCCAGGTGAACCGCGGATTTTACCGCTAGTTCAAGCTGGCGCTAGACTGAACGGGCCCGGAAGCTGACAAGGCTTCCGGGCCTTTTCGTCGAATGGTTTCGATCGTTCGTCGAAGTTTTTTGCAATTCGTCGCAATCGCGCTACGCCGCTCCGCATCTGATTTCCGATACGGAGAATGCCATATGTCGCGTCACCTTGCCGCAGCCTTGCTTGCCGGATTAGCCCTTCCGCTCAGCCTTTCGCCAGCGATGGCGCAGACGGCTGCGGCACCCGCCGCCCCTGCTCAGGATGCCGCAACACAGCTCAAGCAATTGTTCAAGGATTCGGATGAAAACCAGCTCAAGCGCAATCCGCTGTTTGCGATCTTTCGTGGCGATCTTCGCTACGCCGATCAGTTTGGCGATTTTATCTCCGATGCCTATTTTGATGGTGAGCGCAAAGCGGCAAATGCTGAACTCGCGAACCTGGCCAAGATCGATCGCAGCGCGCTCAGCGGTGTTGACCAGCTCGCCTATGATGTCTTCAAGACACAGCAGACCACGGTGCTCCGCACACTGACGCCTGATATGCTGGCGCTGACTGCCGTCCGCCCGATAAACCATTTTTCGGGATTCCACACATTTTACCCGACCTTTGCAAGCGGGCAGGGCGCAGCACCGTTCAAGACCGTTGCCGATTATGACAATAATCTGAAACGCCACAAAGGCTTTATCACGCTGCTCGATCGCTCGCTCGAACGCTCGAAGCAGGGGTTGGCATCGGGCGTGCTTGAAACCAGCCTGACGATCAAGAACGTGATCGAGCAGCTCGATACGCAGTTGAAGCAGCCGCTGGCCGAATCATCGTACACCGGGCCGATCCGGAAGTTTCCCGACGGCTTTTCGGATGCAGACAAGGCACGGCTGACCGCCGAATATAATCGCATGACGCAGGATGAGATTTATCCTGCCATCAAGCGGATGCGCGATTTCCTGGCGAATGAATATTTGCCCAAGGCGCGGACGACTGTCGGCCTCAGCGCGATGAAGGGCGGAGCCAAGCTGTATGAAGAGCTGATTTTCCAGACCGTCACGCTGCCGATGAAGGCTGATGATATCCACAACCTCGGCCTGTCAGAAGTCGCGCGGATCAAGTCGGGGATGGAGCAGGTCAAGACCGAAGTGGGCTTCAAGGGGACGCTGCCCGAGTTTTTCAATCACCTCCGGACCGACCCCAAATTCAAGGCACCGACGCGTCAGGCGCTGACCGATGGGTATTACGCGATTGGCAAGCAGGTCGATGGTGTGATCGGGCAGTATTTCTCGACGCTCCCCAAAGCGCCGCTCGAGATCAAGCCCTATGAGGAGTTTCGCGAGAAATTCGAAGCAGGCGGATCATATCAGCCGGGCACGCCTGATGGATCGCGCGCGGGCGTGTTCTATTTCAACGCCTATGATCTGCCGAGCCGGACGACGCCCGGTATGACGACGCTGTATCTCCACGAAGGCGCACCCGGCCACCATTTCCAGATCAGCCTGGCGCAGGAGAATGACAAGCTGCCGCCGTTCATGCGCTTTGGCGGCAACACCGCCTATGTGGAAGGCTGGGCGCTCTATGCCGAGACGCTCGGTTACGAAATGGGGTATTACAAGGATCCCTACCAGCGCTTCGGCACGCTGTCCGATGAGATGCTCCGCGCGATGCGGCTCGTCGTCGATACAGGCCTCCATTCGAAAGGCTGGAGCCGCGAAAAAGCGATCGATTACATGATGGCGAATAGCGACATGGGCAAGACAGACGCGACAGCCGAAGTCGAACGCTATATCGCAATCCCGACGCAAGCGCTCGCCTACAAGATCGGCGCGTTGACGATCCAGCGGTTGCGCAAGTCGGCCGAGGCCAAGTTGGGCAAGACATTCGACATCCGGAAGTTCCACGAGCAGGTGCTGATGAGTGGCGCACTGCCGCTGTCGATCCTTGAAGCCAAGATCGATGGCTGGGTGGCGGGCGGCGGGAAATAATCGCCACGCAGCAAAGCAGAGTTCACGCGCAGGCGGTCGGAGGAAGGTTACCGCAGCCACAGGCTGCCGCCTTCCTGTCCGCTTGCGAGTGCGCGCCAAAGATAGCCGAGTTCTGACGACTTCATAATCGCTTGCTGGTATAGCTTGCGAAAACCCGCCATCGTGTCTTCAAGAAGACTCGCGCAGGGGGGTGTGTCGTGCAGTGGAAACCTTGGGTCGCCGCAGCTGCATTGGCCGCTATTGCCACGCCGATCATTGCCTACACGCAGTCGGCACCGCAGGTGATCCTTGCGGTTCCCGGCAGCGCCGGTGGCGCAAGCGGCGTCGTCGATCGCTTCACGATCCGCTTTTCCGAAGCGATGGTGCCGCTTGGCGATCCGCGCGCGACGCCGCCGATCAGCATGAAATGCAATGTTGGCGGTACCGGACGCTGGGTCGACCCGCAGACCTTTGTTCACGAGTTTGCCAAGCCGCTGCCCGGTGGCATTTCTTGCGAAGCCAAACTGCGCAAGGGGCTGGCCTCGGCGCGCGGCGTTGCGGTCACGGGCGGGGACGATTTCACGATCGATACAGGTGGCCCATCGGCGCGCGCAGTGCTGCCTGCGACCTATGACGGGCAGATCGAAGAGGATCAGGTTTTCCTCGTCGCGGCGAACGTGGCCCCGATGCGGGCATCGGTGGCATCGGCAGGATATTGCGCGGTCGATGGCATTGGCGAGAAGATTGCGCTCGATGTCTTGCCGGTGGAGACCGCGCCCCGGCTCCTCGCCGATCTTGGCACTGAGGAATGGTCGGTGCGCAATTTCCTCGAAGAGGCGGGCCTGCCGCCGACCGTGCCGACATCGGCTGCCGACCGCGCGGCGGCCTATTCGCGCGTCGTGGCGGTCAAATGCCGCCGTCCGCTGCCGCCGGGGCGCGATGTCGCGCTGGTGTGGGGCGGCAATATCGCGAGCGCGGACAAAAGGCTTGCGGGGAAGGACGAACGCTTTGATTTCACCGTCCGCAAGGATTTTACCGCGCGAGTCGAATGTTCGCGCGTTAATCCGCAGGCGGGGTGCAACCCGCTGCGCCCCGTCCGGCTGCGCTTTGCCGCACCTGTGCCGCGCCCGCTGGCAGATCAGGTGCGACTGGCGTTTCCCGATGGCACCATGATCAAGCCCAGCTATGCGGACAGTGACACGAATGCCGCGTTCGTCGCCGATCTCGATTTCGCCAAGCCGCTGCCCGCCAATGCGACCGCACGCGTCGTGATGCCGACAGGCATTGTCGATGAAAGTGGACGGCGGCTTGCAAATGCCGCGCGCTTCCCGCTCGATGTGCGGATCGACGATCTGCCGCCGATCGTGAAGTTCGCCGCCGATTTCGGCATCCTCGAAGCTAAGGAAGGCGGCGTCCTCCCGGTCACAGTGCGCGGGGTCGAGCCCGAGCTGGCGCAGCGTGTCGATGGTGTGCGGGGTGCGCGGCTCCGCGTCGATGCGTCGGATGGAGAGATCGCCCGATGGCTGCGCGATCTCGACGATGCCGATGACAACGACATTCGGTCGGTCAAGATCGGCAACACCGATGTCGACGTCAATTATACCGGGACCAAGTCGCTGCTGGCCGGCAAGGGCGAGGCATTAAAACTTGATCTCCCTGGCAGCGGCAAGGAGTTCGAAGTCGTCGGCATCCCGCTGGCCGAGCCAGGGTTCTACGTCGTCGAGCTCGCCAGCCCGATGCTGGGGAAAGCGCTGCTTGGTCGGCCCGCAACACGATACGTCGCAGCAGCCGCGCTCGTCACCAACATGGCGGTGCATTTCAAATGGGGGCGTGAGGCGTCGCTTGCGTGGGTGACGTCGCTCGATAGCGGCAAGGTCGTCGCTGGCGCCGATGTGCGGGTGACCGACAGCTGCACCGGGAAGACGCTGGCGCGTGGGATGAGCGACAAGAACGGCATGCTGCTTGTGCGGTCCGGCCTCCCCGAACCCGAAACCTATGGCGGTTGCGGCGAGGGCAGCGAAAGCCATCCGCTAATGATCTCTGCGCGGGCAAGCGACGATTTCAGCTTCACGCTGACGCAGTGGAGCCAGGGCATCCGGCCGTACGATTTCGATCTGCGCTTCGGCTATTCGGCGCCCGAAGATATCGTCCACACTGTGTTCGACCGTAGCCTCGTCCGTGCGGGCGAGACGATCAACATGAAGCATATTGCGCGCAAACCGATCGGCGCAGGCTTTACCTATGGTGGCGGGTTCGCAGGCAAGCTGGTCCTCGCGCACAGCGGATCGGGCACCGAGTTCGAATTGCCGGTGAGTATCGGCCGCGACGGGATCGGCGAAAACACATGGAACGTCCCCAATGGCGCGCCGCAGGGCGATTACAGCCTGCGGTTTGTCAAGGGAAAGGAAGACATCGCCAATTCGCAACAGCGTTTCCGCGTCGATGAATATCGCCTGCCAACCATGCGCGCGAGCGTTACGGGGCCGCGCGGCGCGCTGGTGCGGCCGAACCAGGTCCCGCTCGACCTGATGGTCGCCTATCTTTCTGGCGGCGGTGCCGCGGGGCTGCCGGTGTCAATTCGCACCGCATACGACCTTTCGGACAACGCACCCAGCGGCTGGGACGGCTGGAGCTTCGGCGGTCGCGCGATCACTGAAGGGCTGACACCATTGTCGGGCACCAATGATGATCCGCCGGTGCCACTGCCTTTGTCGCAGACGCTGCCGGTCACGCTCAATGGCGAAGGCACTGGAAAGGCAGTGATTGAGCCCGGCCTGCCAATCGATGCCGCGACGATGCTGACGGTCGAGATGGATTATGAAGATGCCAATGGCGAAACGCTGACCGCGTCGCGCCGCATCCCGCTCTATCCCTCGGCCGTGAGGATCGGCGTCAAGACCGATGGTTGGCTGATGCGAGACAGCGATCTCCGGCTCAAGCTGGTCACATTGGATGCTCATGGCCAGGTGGTGCGCGGTCGCCCGGTGCGCGTCGATGTTTACAGCCGCGAGGTGCTGACGTCGCGGCGACGGCTGATCGGCGGCTTCTATGCCTATGACAATCAGGCGAAGGTCACCAAGCTGGGCGCGTCATGCACTGCAACGAGCGACACGCAGGGGCTGGCTTCATGTATTCTCGCACCCGGCGTTTCAGGCGAAGTGACCGTGGTGGCGACGACGACCGATGCCGATGGCAATGTCAGCCGCGCGGTGACTTCGGTGTGGCTTGTCGGTGAGGATGACTGGTGGTTTGGCGGTGACAATGGCGACCGGATGGACCTTATCCCCGAAGCCAAGGCCTATCCGGCAAAGGGCGTCGCCAAATTTCAGGTGCGGATGCCGTTCCGCGAGGCGACCGCGCTGGTGACGGTCGAACGCGAGGGGGTCTTGTCGAGCTTTGTCACGACTTTGTCGGGCAAAGACCCGGTCGTCAGCGTGCCGCTCAATGGCAGCTACGCGCCTGATATCCATGTGTCGGTGATGGCAGTGCGCGGTCGGGTGACCGACTGGAAAGCGTGGCTCGCCGATACCGCGAAATCGATGAATCTGC
>JANPIQ010000255.1:0-1968 GCA_031425075.1 Sphingomonadales bacterium | reverse complement strand
TAGCAGCCGAGGTCCGAGAATCCCATGTCATCGGCAAGGATGAGGAGGATGTTGGGTTTTGTCGCCGCGACGAGCGGTGAGTTTAGAGCGCAGATGAGTGCGGTGAGGACGAGTAGTTTCATGAGAGTTGTCGCGCTTGAGTCTTTTGTTTCAGAATATTCTTTTACCTTCTATTTGCTCACTTTGAGTCTTACAAACCGCCTTATCACGCCGCCTCCCAGTGGCACCATTGCCTTGATCTGCTGCGTAGTGCCGTTGTCGCTCAAAACACTGCTCGTCACACCAACGCTGCTCCAATCGTTGCCGAGCGTGTCGCTCCATTCGACGGTGTAGGTCAGGGCGGTGGCGGATTTGTTTTTGCGGTAGATGAAGTCGAGCGTCGTGGCGGTCGGGGTGAGGGAGATGGGGACGGTATCGCTGATGGTGGGATTCATCGACGTGGCGTATTCGAGGAGGTCGGGGGTGCTGTCGGTGTCGGTGTCGAGCAGTGGGTTGGCGAGGGTGGTGGGGTCGAGTTGATTGGTCACAGCCCACAGGTCTGGGATGCCGTCTTGGTTGAGGTCACCACTGCTGCCGATGATGGCGTCGATACTGACGGTGCCGCTGGTGTTCGGGGGATCGAGACGCAGGGCTTTGATGGTGTGGCCTGTCCAGTTGGTGTTGGCGGCGACGTTGACGGCATACCATTTGAAGACGCTGCCGGCTGGCACAAAAAAGTTGACGGAGTTGGCGGCGCTTACTCCGCCGAGCTCGTTGCCGAAGAACAGCTGGGCATTGCCTCCGGCGCTGCTTTTCATCCGCACGAGCACTACGGGAACCAAGCTGCCAGAGATGTTTTGGGCAGCGGTGCGATTGAACTGTGCATCGCCGGCGCTGAGGGTGGCTGAGAGCGCTCCGCCGGAGACGGTGGCTCCTGTAGCGGAGGCGTTGGCGGTCCAGCCTTCGAAGTTGGCGTCGGTGTTGAAAAGATAGGCGAAGCCGTGAACGGTGAGGGTAAAGGTGTCTGTCGCGGTGAGAGCTCCGTCACTGACCGTTAGGGTGATGGTCGATGTGCCAGCAACTAAGGGCGAGGGGGTGATGGTCACCGTAGTGCCATTGAAGCTGATGCCACTGAGGGGAACGAGTGACGTGTTCGAAGACGACGCGTCGAGATCGAGCGAGGACAGTGGGGTGTCCACATCATTGATGATGAGATTGATGGGAGCTGTGCTTGAATTGAGCGTGAGAGCTTGGTCGGCAACGGGGCTGAGGGTGGGGGCGTCGTTGACGGGATTTACCGTGAGGTCGAAGGAAACCGAGCTGGTGGTGCTGCCATCGTCTGCGGTGACGGTGATGGTAGTAGCGCCGTTCTGATTCGGCAGCGGCGTGGCGGTGAGGGTGCGATTTCCCGCCGTGCCGCTGAGGACGAGATTGGCGTCTGGGAGTAGTGCTTGGTTGGATGAGGAGCGGGTGATGATGACATTGGCCAGCGGGGTGTTGTCATCCGCTAGGGTGAAATTGATGGGCTGGACGGCATCCTCGTTCATGGCAAGGTCATCGAGGCCGACGATGTCGGGTGCGCCATTCACCGTCAGGGTGAAGGTATCGCTCGTGGACATGTTCCCATCGCTCACCGTAAGGGTGATGGTGGCGGTGCCACTTCTGCCAGGGGCGGGAGTGATGATCACGTTGCGACTAGCACCGCTCCCCCCGAAGGAGAAGTTACTGCTTGGCACGAGTTGGGAATTTGAGGAGGAGCCGCTGACGAAAAGCCCTGAAGGTGCGGTCTCGGCATCCGCGATGGTGAAGGACAGCGGGTTAGTGGGGGTGGCCTCGTCGGTGGATTGGTCGCTGACGTTAGAGATCGTCGGTGGCGTGTTGGTTGCGCCGCCCGCTCTACTGCTGAGTGAAAGCGCGATGACGCCTCCTTGTACGGCAACCAGATCCGTCTTACCGTCACTATCCAAATCGCCAACATCCAAGGCAAGG
>JANPIQ010000254.1:0-4126 GCA_031425075.1 Sphingomonadales bacterium | reverse complement strand
TTACGCACCGCCGCTCGCGCTGGCGACGCAACTTCGCCTGCCGCGAGCACCAGTGCGAACACGACGATCAAAACCAGCGCGATATCCATCTCCCCTTCGTATCGCATTATGGACGGCTTAGGTCACACGGTTTCTTAATTTTGATGCGTTACTCGATGGACATGAAAACGCTGATTCCAATCTTCGCGTGCTTTGGACTCGCAAGCTGCAGTGGCTTTGGCGCGGAATGCAAGACACCTGACGCTGCTGGAATCGTGACTGCTCTTGCGACCGAGATACAACTCAGATCAATGATCGAAGGTGCCGCACGACCGACGCAGACGTTCGCAGTTGCAAAACAAAAGCACGGGGCTGACTTCGACGCAAAGTTTGACGCTGCGGTGGGTGCCGCGGTCGATCGTCATAGCCCAACGTGGAAGCAGAACCTTACAAAGGCGTGGAGCAGCTTGACTGCATCCGAACTTAAACAGGTTTGCGACGCTCTGACCGAAGGTGACAGAGCAACATTCGAGCAATTCGCCGACCAAATTGGTCCGATGGCTCAAGCGCAAAACCAACCTGTGCTGGTCAGCGCCGGAGGCGATGTTCTCGAGGCGCTCGACGCTTATCGCTAGCCAATCTCTCCGGTGCCTCTTGCGGGCCTCCAGACAGCTTCTTACTGACACATTATGACCGACAGCCTGACCATTGCGATTGCCCAGTTGAGCCAGAAGGTCGGCGATCTGGCGGGGAATGCCGATGCGATGCTTGAGTGGCGCAAAGGCGCAACCGGGGCTGATTTGATTGTCTTTCCCGAAATGCAGCTAATCGGGTATCCGGCTGAGGATCTGGTGCTCAAACCCGCATTTGCGGCGCGCGCGGCGATCGAGCTTGACAGGCTTGCGGCGGCCACAGCCGATGGCGGCCCGGCGATGCTTGTCGGGTCGATTTTTCGTGATGGCGGGGCGCTGTATAACGGGATCGCATTGCTCGATGCCGGGCGGATCGCGGCGATCCGGTACAAGCATGAACTGCCCAATTACGGCACCTTCGATGAAAAGCGGATCTTCACAGCAGGCCCGATGCCCGAGCCGGTCGAATTTCGCGGCGTGCGGCTCGGCCTGCCAATCTGCGAGGATGGCTGGCTGCCGAGTGTTTGCTCCCATCTGAAGGCGCTCGGGGCCGAACTGCTGATTTCGGTCAACGGCAGCCCGTATGAGATCGACAAGGATGAGCGGCGGCTCGAAGAGGTTTTTGCGGGTCGCGTGGCTGAAACCGGGCTGCCGCTGATCTTTCTCAACCGCACCGGCGGGCAGGACGAACTGGTCTTTGACGGCTGTTCGTTCGTGCTCAACGCGGATGGCAGGGCTGTGCATCATCTGCCCGATTGGGAGGAGCATCTGCGGCTGTCATACTGGCGGCGCGAGGAGGACGGCTGGCACTGTGCGTCCGGCGAACTCGCGGTGTGGGAAGACCGCCCGTCGGATATCTACCACGCGATGATGATCGCCTTGCGCGATTATGTGAATGCCAACCGCTTTCCCGGCGTGGTGCTCGGGCTGTCGGGTGGGATCGACAGCGCGATCTGTGCCGCGATCGCCGCCGATGCGCTGGGGCCGGATCGCGTGTGGTCGGTGATGCTGCCGAGCCGCTTCACCTCGCAGTCGAGTCTCGACGATGCAGCGGCGTGTGCCGCGATGATCGGGTGCAAGCTCGATACGATCCCCATTGCGCCTGCGGTCGAGGCATTCGATACGATGCTGTCGGGCAGTTTTGCCGACAAGGAATACGACATTACCGAGGAGAATGTGCAGTCGCGGATCCGCGGCGTCACGCTGATGGCGCTCAGCAACAAGTTCGGCCACATGCTGATGACGACGGGCAACAAGTCTGAAATGTCGGTCGGCTATGCGACAATCTATGGCGACATGGCGGGCGGGTATAACCCGATCAAGGACGCCTATAAGATGACGGTCTTCGCAATTTCGCGCTGGCGCAATGCGAACAAGCCACGCTTGGGGCTGGGGCCCGACGGGCCCGTGATGCCCGAGAGCATCATCACAAAGCCGCCAAGCGCCGAACTGCGCCCCGACCAGAAGGATTCAGACAGCCTGCCCGATTACCCGGTGCTCGATCCGATCTTGCACGGGCTGGTTGAAGAGGAATTGTCGGTTTATGACGTCGCCTCGCGCGGGTTCGACCGTGCCGAAGTCGCAAGGATCGAACAGCTGTTGTGTATCGCCGAATATAAACGCCGCCAAGCGCCGCCTGGCGTCAAGCTGGGCACGCGCAATTTCGGGCGCGACCGGCGCTATCCGATCACAAACGCATTCCGCACGGGGTGATCGGGAACAAGGACGCGGCTCGATGATTTTGCTGGCATGACCTGGGACAGCGATTGCCTGATCATCGGCGCAGGGCCTGCAGGGCTGACCGCTGCAATCTATCTCAGCCGGTTTCACCTTGACATCCGCGTCATCGACGATGGCCGCAGCCGTGCGCTCTGGATTCCCGAATCGCACAATCATGCCGGATTTCCCGACGGCGTTTCGGGCACCGAGTTGCTGTTGCGGATGCGCGCGCAGGCCGAACGCTATGGCACCCGGGTTTCGACGGGGCGCGTTACCCGGCTTGAAATTGGCGAGGCGGGATTCGAGGCCGAATGGGGCGAAGGCGTGTACCGCGCCCGCACTGTCCTGCTGGCGACCGGCGTCGAGAACCGCCGTCCCTCGATCGATGAGGCGCTGCATGATGATGCGCTGGCGCAAGGCGCGCTGCGGTACTGCCCGGTGTGCGATGGCTATGAAGTCACAGATAAAGAGGTCGCGGTCATCGGCACCGCCGGGCGGGGCGTCGGCGAAGCCACCTTCCTGCGCAGCTACACCGCAAACGTCACGCTGATCGCACCCGATGGCGCACATGCGCTCGACGAGGCGGACGCGCAAAAGGCGGCAGATTATGGCATCGCGCTGGTCGATGGCCCCGCGCATGTGACGGGTCTCGACAATGGTCGGATCGTCATCGATGCAGCCGGATCGCGGCTGGTTTTTGACAGCGTCTATCCCGCGCTCGGCTCGAACGTCCGCAGCAACCTTGCCGTTGCGATCGGCGCGCAAACGAACGACACCGGCTGCATCACCGTCGACAGCCACCAGCGCACAACGATCCCCGGCCTTTATGCCGCAGGCGATGTCGTGATCGGGCTCGACCAGATCAGCCACGCCATGGGCGAAGCCGGCGTCGCTGCCACAACCATCCGCAACGACATTGCCGGCGAAACGCCGTTGCTGCGGTGATCGCTAACGAAGGTGTTGTGCAGCGAACGCGCGGCCAGATCCGGATTTGAGGTAGCGCTCGTATCGCGCGGCTTTGTCAGGATTGTCGAACCAGCAGTGGTGGATGAGCTTCCACGGACGCTGCTTCGATGTGTGCGCCGATTTCCCTGCTTTATGGTCGGCAAGACTGGCGTGTGGGTTTGTGGTTAGGCCGGTATGACACTCGGGGGGTCGCTCAGGCTTTGGATTATGCAGACATTGTGAAGCATGGCAGGTGTGTAACGCCGCCCCGCCCCCCGTCGCGAAAGCTGCGGCGGGCAGCCTCCGCCCCTTCGGAACGCCGGGCTGGCCCGCCAGCCGTAGCCCCAAAACGGCGAAGGCTGGTGGAGCCTAGCGGGATCGAACCGCTGACCTCTACACTGCCAGTGTAGCGCTCTCCCAGCTGAGCTAAGGCCCCAATAACCGCGCGCCCTAAGCCAATGCTGACAGGCGCGCAAGACCGATCAGGTGTCGTCGGGCTTTTCGCCGGTATCGACGCCAAGATCGTCATCGGTGCCCAGATCGACCTCATCATCGGGCGAGCCTTCGGCATCTTCATCGACCAGATCGATATCGACACCCAGATCGGTATCGGCCTCGGGCGTTTCGGCCTCGGGTTTGGCAGCCGCTTCGAACGGCATTGGCTGCTTCGATTTGAGCACAGGCTCGGGCATCCAGACATTCCCGCACGCAATGCAGGTAATCGGATCGTCTTTCGTCAAATCGTAAAACCGCGTCGCGCACTTGGGACACGTCCGCTTTGACCCCCATTCGGGCTTCACCATGATCCGCCAAACCTTTCGAATATGCAAAAAACCGGGCATCGCCAACGC
>JANPIQ010000253.1:0-9503 GCA_031425075.1 Sphingomonadales bacterium | reverse complement strand
ACTAGGATCGACGTGTGTTGAAAAGCGGTATTTTTGCCCGGCATGAATAAGCCGTGAAATGGTTCAAAACTCATAAGTGCCAACGATAACGAAGCACTTGCTCTCGCAGCATAACCGTGCGGGCTAACGCCCAAAGGTTATCCTAACAGAACACGGCTGGGCCGGGCCGGGTAACAGAATCGGATTCCAGCGGCTTCCAGGGGTGCCGGGCAACAGAAACCCCTGGATCTAAGCTTTTGGGAGAAAGCGCCGTGGCCGAAGTCGACGACAAGACTGACAAGACGCAGTTTCGCAAGATCAAACCGTCGCCAACCGCCGGGCTGTTCGGCTTTGCTGGCGCGACGAGCTTTCAGCCAGGGCAAAAGGATTATGATCCCAAGGCAGTGAAAATGCCGTTCGAGCCCGATGACGTTGCAGACAGCGACAAGGATTAATCGTTTTCCGGGCCTAATGCCGCATCGAGATCGCGCGGGCGCACAAAGCGGGTGAGCATCCCGCCAGCGTCCTTCACGTCGCGCCATGACACAACGTCGAGGCTGATTTCCGCCAGACTTGCGGTCGGATATTTCTCTTCAATCGCATCGCGCAATGCATTGCCGCGCACATCTGGCACCAACATCAGTGCCAATTCCTCGATCCCGGGATTATGGCCGCACACCAGCACAGTAGCATCGGCATCATCGAGATCGCGGACGACATCGAGCAACGATTCGCCCGATGCGAGATACGCGCGCCGATCCCAGTTGGGGTGCAGGATCCGGCCATAGCCTTCCCAGAACGCATCGAGTGTTTCGGTGCAGCGGACTGCGGGCGACGACAGGATGTGATCGAACTCGATGCCTTCCTTCGCCGCAAACGCACCCATCAGTCGCGAGCCTTTGCGGCCCCGCTCGTTGATCGGCCTGTCGAAATCGCGGCTGACGGGCGAATCCCATCCCGATTTGCCGTGGCGGAAGAGTGTGAGCATTTTCATGTCGCCGACCGATGCGACAAAATAGGAAGCGGGGGAAGCCCCAATGCCTCAGTCGCTCCGTCCAACGCCAGGTAGCAACATGCCAACCTTGCGGCGGTAATCCTCATAACTCTTGCCGAACAGCGCCAGCAAGTCGCGTTCTTCGTAGCCGATCGCAATCAGCATATAGGCCGACATGCCGAGAGCGAGCAGCATATGGCCGTAGCTCATCACCGGGGTCGCCCAGAAGGCGAGGAAGAAGCCCGAGTAGAGAGGATGCCGGACAAGGCGGTAAAAAAGCGGCGTACGGAACTGCAGCGCCCCTGTGACTTGACCGCGCACATGCCGCCAGACTTGATGCAGCCCGAACAATTCGAAGTGATTTATGAGGAACGTCGAGATCAGAACCAGCAGCCAACCAGCCGCGAACAATGCCCACAGCAAAATCGCCAGGGCACCTTCGGCCTGCCAGACGATGCCTGGAATCGGCTGCCAGAAAAGGAACAGAAGCAATAGCATCACGCTTGCAATCAGGACGTAGGTACTGCGTTCAACGGGTGGTGGCACGATCTTTGTCCAGCCGCGCTTAAACCCCTGCCGTGCCATTATGCTGTGCTGGAGCCCAAACGACGCGATCAAAGCTAAGTTGATCGCGACCGCTGCCCAGCCGCCGATCGTCTCGCCGCCATCGACCGTCGCAGATACAACCGACAAATTTCCGGTAAATGCGATCAAATAAAGGAATGTCGCGAAGAACACAGCATAGGCGAACACGGCAAACGCCGGAAAAAATATACGGGCCATCATAACCTCCCCTGGATAATTCAATCACGATTCACAGCATCAGGCAAGATGGCATCGGCGAGGGGACGCTCGGCTGCCTGCATCCCCCGAACCCGTTCGACCGCTTCATCGAGCGTCACCCGGTTGATCGGCGTTCCCGGGGGAAATGCCGTCAGCAGTCGCGAAGGCATTGCTGCGGACAGGATCACGAACACGCCCTTATCGCCTGCCCGCCGGATCAGCCGCCCGAATCCCTGCGCCAGCCGGGCGCGAATGATGCGATCGTCATAGCCACTTCCGCCAGCCGCTGCGCGTCGTGCGGAGTGAAGCACTGTGGGCTTGGGCCACGGCACGCCTTCCATGATCACCTGCCGCAGCGAATGGCCGGGCACATCGACGCCGTCACGCAGCGCATCGGTACCGAGCAAACTTGCCCGGGGATCGTCACGGAAGATGTCAACGAGCGTGCCGGTGTCGATCGGGTCGACATGCTGTGCGTAGATCGGGAGGCCTTCACGTGCGAGGGCATCGGCAATCCGGGCATGGACATTGCGCAGCCGCCGGACAGCGGTGAACAGCCCCAGCGTGCCGCCGCCTGCCGCTGCGATCAATTTGGCATAGGCGCCCGCAAGCTGCGGAACATCGCCGCGCTTCACATCGGTGACGATCAGCACTTCGGCCTGCGTCGCATAATCGAACGGGCTTTCGGCCTCGAAATGGACCGCACGCACATCAAGATGCGCCGCGCCTGTCCGCGCGTCAGCCGTCTCCCACCCCTCGCCGCCACGCAACGTCGCTGACGTGATAAGCGCGCCATGCGCAGGCTTGAGCACGGCATTGGCAAATGGCCGGGTCGGATCGAGCCAGTGCCGCCTCAGCCCGATATCAACCTCGCGCCCGTCGATCCGTTCGACCGCGAGCCAATCGACGAAATCGGGATCGGCAGGCCCGCCCAGCCGTGCGAGCAGCGACATCCACGCCGCCAGCGTATCTGCACGCCACGACAGGCTGGCGAGCGCGCCCTCGATCCGCCCCCGCGCCTGCCCATCAAGCCAGTCGGGCGGTTCGGCAAGGATCGTTTCCAGCCGCCGCCCCAATGCCACCAGCGGCTTCACAATGGCGTCTAACGCCTTCATCGCGGGTTCGACCGCGCCGATCATCGGGCCATCGAGCGATGCCGCTTCGGTCTCAAGCCCATAGCCTGCGTCAGCACCTGTATCGCGGGCAAACACGGTGCCGCGCACATGGCCAAGCAGCGCTTCGATGGCGCCGAAGGGCGCGCCTTCGCCCAGCCGTTGCAGCCAGCCATCCGAGGGCAGAGTCTGTGCCGCATAGGCTGCCGCGTTGACCGCCGCCGCGCCTTCGGCATCATAGCTTGTCACATCGGCGAGCCTTGCGGCGAGGCCCCGCCGACGTCCGCGCGATTTGGCTTCGGGGCCGATGATCCAGCGGCGCAGTTCGATCGCCTCCTGCCCCGTCAGCGCTGCGGAAAACATGCTGTCGGCGGCATCGAACAGGTGATGGCCCTCGTCGAACACATAGCGCGTGGGGCGGTTCGCCTCCTCGCGTCCCCGCGCCGCGTTCACCATTACCAATGCGTGATTGGCGATGACGAGATCGGCATGCGCAGAGGCGCGCGCGGCGTGTTCGATGAAGCATTTGCGGTAGTGTGGGCAGCCAGCGTAGACACATTCGCCGCGCCGGTCGGTCAGCGCCGTTGCCCCGTTGCGACGGAAGAGGCTGGGGAGCCAGCCGGGAAGATCGCCACCGACCATATCGCCATCGCGTGTATACGCCGCCCAGCGCGCGACGAGGTGCGCAAGGATCGCCGCCCGACCTTGAAAGCCGCCCTGCAACGCGTCTTCAAGATTGAGCAGGCAGAGATAATTCTCGCGGCCCTTGCGGATGACGACGCGGGCAGCAACATCTGCACCATAAAGCCGCCGCGTTTCGCCATCCAGCTGGCGCTGCAGCGCCTTGGTATAGGTTGAGATCCACACCGCCCCGCCCGACGCCTCGGCCCAGCCGCTCGCCGGTGCGAGATAACCCAGCGTCTTGCCGATCCCCGTCCCCGCCTCGGCGAGCACCAGATTGGGCCGGTCTCGCCCCATGCGCGGCGCGAACGCTTTTGCCGATTCGGCGGCATATGCGCGTTGCCCAGGGCGGTCTTCGGCCCCGGCCCCTGTAAGCTTTGCCAGCCGGTCGACAGCATCGGCAGGATCGGCTGGCACCGTTCGCGGCGCAGGCCGGGCTGGCTTTTCCTCCCATTCGGGCAATTTCGAAAACAACCAGCGCTCAGCGCTTTCGGGCTGCGCAATCCGGTTTCCGATCAGCGATGCCCAGCCCCAGCGCAGCCGGCCCAGCGACTGAAGTGACGCCCAGGCGCCTTCACGTTCGGGCCAGTCTTTCATGCCAAGCTGCGCGATCAGCGCCGTTGCGGCCTCAATCAGAAACGCAGCGCCCGCACCCTCATCGCCCGGCGGCACCAGCCTTAGCGCGCCTGCCAGCCCGTTCATCGTCGGCACCACGAACTGCGCAGGCCGAACGAACGCAAACAATTCGAGCAGATCGAGCCCGGACAATTCGGGATAGCCCAGCCGCTGCGCAACCAAAGGCGCATTGAGGATGAGGTGCGGCGTTTCGGCCACGCGCGCTATTGCCTGCCCGCGCCCCACCGCGCGTGTGCCCTGTCCATCGGCGATCCAGACGCCCGAATGGCTGGCATGGAGGGCGGGGATTGCGGGTAGGATCACACTTTGCATGTCGCAACGATGGAACTGATTGGCAACCCCGATACACCCCTCCGTCAGTCGCTTCGCGATTGCCACCTCCCATTTGAAAAGGGGAGGTGGCCTGCACAGCAGGTCGGAGGGTTCTGTCACCAATGCTTGCCCTTCGCCACCAAACCGGCATAGGCCCGCAGCACCATGACCGACGACATCCGCACTGCCGCATTTGCCTCAAAAGCCTGGCCCTATGAAGAAGCGCGCAAGCTGCTCAAGCGCTATCCTGACGGGAAACCCGGTGGCGAGGCGATCGTCTTCGAGACCGGCTATGGCCCCTCGGGCCTGCCGCATATCGGCACCTTCAACGAAGTCTTGCGCACGACGATGGTCCGCTGTGCCTTTGCCGAACTGTCGGATTACCCCACCCGGCTGATCGCGTTTTCGGACGATATGGACGGGCTTCGCAAAGTGCCCGACAATGTGCCCAACAAAGATATGCTCGGCCAACATCTCGGGAGACCGCTGACGCGCGTCCCCGATCCGTTCGGGACGCATGACAGCTTTGCGGCGCACAACAACGCCCGTCTCCGCGAATTTCTCGATCAGTTCGGCTTCGAGTATGAATTCGTCTCCTCGACCGATGCTTATGCCAGCGGGCAGTTCGACGAGACGCTCAAGCTGATCCTCCACCGCTATCGAGCGATCATGGACATCATGCTGCCGACGCTCGGCAAGGAGCGGCAGGCGACCTATTCGCCAGTGCTGCCGGTCAGCGCCAAGAGCGGGATCGTGTTGCAGGTGCCGGTGACGGTCGTCGATGCCGATGCGGGGCTGGTCAATTTCGAAGACGAAGGTGAATGCGTCACCCAGTCGATCCTAGGCGGACAGGCCAAGCTGCAATGGAAAGTCGATTGGGCGATGCGCTGGGTCGCGCTCGGCGTCGATTATGAAATGGCGGGCAAGGATCTGATCGACAGCGTTACGCAAAGCGGCAAGATCACCCGCGCGCTCGGCGCGAAGCCGCCCGAAGGCTTTAACTACGAAATGTTCCTCGATGAAAAGGGCGAGAAGAATTCGAAGTCGAAGGTCAATGGCCTCAGCCTATAACAATGGCTGACGAACGGCACCGAGGAGAGCCTCGCCTTCTACATTTTCCGCGAACCGCGCCGCGCCAAGCAACTCCACATGGGCGTCATTCCCCGCGCGGTCGACGAATATCTGCAGTTTCGCGGCAATTACGCAGACCAGCCGGTCGAGCAGAAGCTCGGCAATCCGGTCCACCATATCCACGCCGCACGCGGTGAGACAGTGCCGACAAGCGCGCCGCCGGTCACGTTCGGGCTGCTGCTCAATCTCGTTGGCGTGATGGGGGCCGATGCCACCGAAGCGCAAGTCTGGGGCTATCTCGCCAATTACGTTCCCGATGCCACGCCCCAGGTGCAGCCCGAGCTTGCGACGCTGGTGCCGCTGGCGCTCGCCTATAACCGCGATGTCGTGGCACCAACGCTGGTCCGCCGGATGCCCGAGGGTGCAGAAATCCCTGCGTTGAAACGCCTCGACAAGGAACTTGCCGCAGTGGCCGAAACTGCCATTGCCGAAGACATCCAGACGATCGTCTACACCATCGGCAATGAAGGTGGGTTCGAATCCCTACGCGACTGGTTTCGGGCGCTTTACGAAACGCTGCTCGGCACCAGCCAAGGCCCGCGGATGGGCAGCTTCATTGCGCTTTATGGCGTTGCCAACACGCGTCGGCTGATTGCCGAGGCGCTCGCCGCGTGATCGCCACGCCCCGCCGCTGTTCGTCATAACCGGTGCGGGCGTCAGCGCGATCTTCATCATTTGTGATATAGGGCGACGCGCGTGAGTGAGAGTGCGCCCCCAGTCCAGACCGCTGCGCCAGCGCTGCAGAACCGTGTGCGCAGCGCGGTGTTCTGGCGGTCGGGCAGCCAGATCGTCTCGCAGATCGTCACCTGGACCGCGACGATCATCGTCGTCCGGCTGCTCGATCCGCACGATTACGGGCTATTCGCGATGAGTCAGTCGGTGCTCGTCGCGCTCAATTTCCTGAATGGCCACAGCTTTGCGAGTTCTCTGATCCAGCAGGACAAGGTCGACAGGCGCAAGATCGCGCAGGTCTTCGGCCTGCTGCTGTTGTTCAACATCGTGCTCGCGAGCGCGCAAATGCTGATCGCGCCATGGGTGGCCGCCTATTTCCGCCAGCCGATCATTGTCGACATGCTCCATGTGCAGGCGCTGATCTACCTCATCACGCCGTTCATCGCGCTGCCAACGGTGCTGCTTGCGCGCAACCTTGATTTCCGGTCGCAAGCCAAGGCGGATCTGGCCGGGGCCTTTGCCGGTGCCGCGACAGCGCTGGCGGGCGCATGGAACGGCTACGGCGTGTGGACGCTGGTCATCGCCCCGATTGTCATGCTGACGGTGCGCGCCATTGGGCTTGCGCTCGCAGCGGGCCGCCTGCCCTTTCCCGCGTTCAGTTTTCGAGGACTGAACGGTATCCTCGGCTTTGGTTCGGCGCTGGTCCTTTGCCAGTTCTTCTGGGTGATCCAGAGCCAGTCGGACATTTTGATCGCGGGCCGTATTTTCGATCCACACGATCTTGGGCTCTATTCCGAGGCGCTGTTCCTGACGCTGATCTTTACAGGCAAGTTCATTCCTCCGCTGAATGAGGTCGCCTTTCCTGCCTACACCCAGTTAGCCAAGGAAGGCGGTGACATTGGCCGCGCCTTCCTGACGACCACGCGGATGCTGATGTTTATCGCAATTCCCGCGTTTCTTGGGATGAGCGTTGTCGCCGAGTCCTTCGTCGATACGGTGATGGGGCCCAAATGGCATGAGATGATCCCGCTTGTGCAAGGCCTGCCGCTCGCCATGCCCTTCTTCGCGCTTCAGATCATCTGTTCGCCGACGACCAATGCGATGGGCCGCCCGCGCATCTATGTAATGTCGAGCCTCGCCGGGGCGATCATCATGCCGATCGCATTCCTGATCGGGGCGCAATGGGGCGCAATGGGGCTGGTCCATGCGTGGCAAGTCGCCGCCCCCGTGCTGTTGTTTGTCACGCTCGCGCTGACACTACCTGTGATTAAGGTCAGCGCAGCCGAATTGATCACAGCCATTGCCCCTGCACTCTTCGCGGCGCTCGCCATGGCTATAGTTGTGACACTGACCGAGCGACAGATTGCGGGCTGGCCGCCCGCGCTCGAACTGTTAGCGCTCGTCATTGTGGGCGGGACAATTTACAGCACGCTAACATGGATTTTCGCCCGATCGACGATTGGCGAAATTTACACCTTCGTCACGCGCCGCCAGCTGGGGGCGATTGGCTGACCGGCAAGCCTGTTGCAGCACAACTGCTTCCGTTCGCCCTTTGCCTACGACATCGTGATATAGTCGCGAAGCGATGCCGCTTCTGCCTCGATCAGTTCGATGCGGTGTTTGACCAGATCGCCGATCGAAACGAACCCGACCGGCTTATCTCCTTCAAGAACCGGCAGATGGCGGATGCGTCGCCGCGTCATTAGGCCGAGCGCATTGAGCGCTGTGTCTTCGGGCGTCGTGGTGATCGGCGCATCGACCATTACGTCACGCACCCGGCGCGTCAGCAACTCAGCTCCTTCGCGCGCCAGCCCGTACAGCACGTCGCGTTCGGAAAAAATGCCGACGACATGGCCATCATCGATCACCGGCACAGCGCCGATCCGCTTTTCGGCAAGCAGCGCCACCGCGTCCGAAAGACGCGTATCACTCGACACCGAAATGATGTCACTGCCCTTTTTCTGGAGAATGGCCTGGATCGTCATCGCAATCGCCCTCCTTTACGGGGAACGCCATCTTGATGAAATTGTTCGGCAGGTTCAAGGAAAAGCATGGCCGTGAAACCCAGCAATCTCGACGACCCCGGTTATGCCGGCTTCGCATGGAGCAGATACCGCCGCCTGATGTGGTGGATGGCGCTTGCATCAACCTTGTCGGTACTTGCAGGATTGGCCGCTCTTTACCTCATCATCGGCGATATTCCGCTCCACATGTTGATCGCGACCGCGGGCGGCATCTTTTTCTCGGTCTTGCTGGCTGCCGCGCTGATGGGATTGGTATTCCTCAGCTCGGGTACAGGCCACGATGAATCGATCGACGACCCATTCGCCGACGACGCTTGACGCCGTGATTAAATTTTAGGCAGCCCGCTGCAAATGCCTGCAAATTAAGCTGGAGTTTACCAGTTTTGCATCTGATATCGCAGTGCAGCAATCTGGCACGCTGCTTGCAGCGTCTATCCCTGAAGCCAAAAACAGGGGGGCGCTTTGAAATTCATCATCGCCATTATCAAACCGTTCAAACTCGATGACGTTCGCGAGGCGCTAACCGAAATCGGCGTATCGGGCATGACCGTAACCGAGGTGAAGGGCTTTGGGCGGCAGAAGGGCCAAACCGAAATTTATCGCGGTGCCGAATATTTGACCAACATGGTGCCCAAGATCAAGATCGAAGTCGCGTGCGGCACCGACATGGCAGACCGCGTTATCGAAACCATCCAGCAAGCCGCCAACACCGGCGCCATCGGTGACGGCAAGATCTTCGCCCTCGACCTAGGGCAGGCCGTGCGCATCCGCACCGGCGAAACCGACACCGTCGCACTTTAGAAAAATTGGGGGAACGCATGAAGTTTCGTGAGATCAGAAACGCAGTCGGCAGTGCGGGGCTTGCCCTGTTCGCCGCGCTGCCCGCCTGGGCGCAGGATGCAGCCGTTGCTGCAGCCGAAGCCCCTGCAGCCGAAGCGGTAACCGATGGTCCGATCAAGGCACCGACTGTCGAACAGATGGCGGGGATGGTCGACAAGGGCGACACCACGTGGATGCTGATCTCGTCGGCACTTGTGCTGCTGATGTCGATCCCGGCGCTCGCGTTGTTTTACGGCGGCCTTGTCCGCGCCAAGAACATGCTGTCGGTGCTGATGCAGGTCTTCATGATCGTCAGCGTGGCTGCGCTCGTCTGGGTCTGCTGGGGATATAGCCTGGCCT
>JANPIQ010000252.1:0-7333 GCA_031425075.1 Sphingomonadales bacterium | reverse complement strand
GCGAAGGTCTGCATCGTCGAGGTCGAAGAGGTGGTGCCGACAGGCAGCCTCGATCCCGACTGCATCCATTTGCCCGGTGTCTATGTCCAGCGGATGATCGTCGGTGCGCCGTACGACAAGAAGATCGAATTCCGTACGGTGCGGCAAAGGGAAACAAACTGATGCCCTGGACCCGCGATGAGATGGCGGCGCGCGCTGCGCAGGAATTGCGTGACGGATATTATGTAAACCTTGGCATCGGCATCCCGACGCTGGTGGCGAACCATATCCCGGCAGGCGTTTCGGTCACATTGCAATCGGAAAACGGGATGCTCGGCATCGGGCCGTTCCCTTTTGAGGGTGACGAAGACCCCGACCTGATCAACGCCGGCAAGCAGACGATCAGCGAATTGCCGCAATCGGCCTATTTCGATAGCGCAGCGAGCTTTGCGATGATCCGTGGCGGTCATATCGATCTGACTGTGCTTGGTGCGATGGAAGTCGCTGAAAACGGCGACATTGCCAACTGGATGATCCCCGGCAAGATGATCAAGGGGATGGGCGGGGCGATGGATCTTGTAGCAGGCGTCAAGAAGATCATCGTCGTGATGGAACACACCGCCAAGGACGGCAGCCCTAAATTCATCCCGGCGTGCACGTTGCCGCTGACGGGAAAGAACGTCGTCGATATGATCGTCACCGATTTGTGCGTGTTTCAGCGACCCGATCATGGCGCTCCGTTCCGGCTGATCGAAACCGCCCCGGGCGTTGGTGCAGACGAGATAGCGGCAAAGACGACCGCGCATTTTACCCCCGATTGGGCGTCGAGGATGGGGGGGTAAGTGGGGTGCCAATCCGCCCGCCATCGGGATTGACAACCCCGACCCCCTTGCCTATCGGCCCGCTTTCCGCGCGGGGAGCCTTTTTGCGAGGCGATTCTCGTGCGGCCAGATTTTGAAGAAGAGATGAAAGCCATGTTCGCAGTCGTGCGCACGGGCGGCAAGCAGTATCGCGTTGCCGCCGGAGACAAGATCGTCGTAGAAAAGCTCAGCGGTGAAGCCGGTGAAACCATAACGCTGGGCGACGTTTTGTTCGCCAGCGAAGGCGATACCAAGGGGCTAACCGTTGCTGCCGAGATCATCGCGCAGGCGAAGGCCGACAAGGTGACGATCTTCAAGAAAAAGCGCCGCCACAATTATCGCCGCCACGCTGGCCATCGCCAGCAGCACACTATTCTCAAGATCGTCAGTGTCGGTACCGAAAAGAAGGCCGCTCCTCAGAAAGAGACGGCGCCTGTAGAAGCAGACACGGCCGCCGAAGCCAAGCCCGCCAAGACGCCCGCCGCCAAAAAGGCTGCGGCAGCGCCTGCGGCCGAATAAGGAGTTTTGAACCGTGGCACATAAAAAAGCAGGCGGCTCTTCGCGCAACGGTCGCGATTCCGCAGGGCGTCGTCTGGGCGTCAAGAAGTTTGGTGGCGAAACCGTCCTTGCCGGCAATATCCTCGTGCGTCAGCGCGGGACAAAGGTCTACGCCGGGGCAAACGTCGGCATGGGCCGCGATCATACATTGTTCGCGCTTGCCGATGGCCGAGTGAAATTTCACGCAGGCAAACTTGGTCGCAAATTCGTCGCGATCGAAATGCCGATCGCGGCCGAATAACGGGCAGTCGATAACGGGCTGCCCTTCGCAAGGGTGGCCCTTTTGACCCGGCATTCGCCGGATCGTTCAAAGAGGGAGACGGGCCACCCGCCTCCCCTTTTTTTGTCTCCCTCATCATGCTCATCGTCACAGCGTTGCAATCGGCATCGCTTACGGGCGGAGCGAAAGGAGAGACGATCATGTTTGCCCGCACCGACAGGCTGATGCTCCGGCCCGGCTGGATCGAAGATGCCCCCGAATTGGCTGCCGCGATCGGCGACGAAGCCATCCTGACCAAGCTTGCTCGTGCGCCTTCGCCCTATCAGGTGCAGGATGCCCGCGAATTCCTGACGCTGCCGCGCGGCGACGGTCACGCCGATTTCCTGATGTTCGCCCGCACCGAAGGTCGCCCGCGCCTTGTCGGTGGCGTAGGGCTGGTGCCCGATGACCACCGCGGTGCGCTCGATCTTGGTTATTGGGTCGCGCGGCCATATTGGGGACTGGGTTTTGCCACCGAGGCCGCAGAAGCCGTGATCGGAATCGCGCGCGATACGCTGAAGCAGACCAGGCTGGTGTCGGGCTATTTTACCGACAACCCGGGATCGGGCAAAGTGCTTGCCAAGCTTGGATTCAAGCCGACCGGCGAAATCGTCGAACGTTATTGCCGCGCGCGCAACACGCCTGTGCCTTGCCGGTTGCTCGAACTCGATCTCAACGCCGCAGACGATGAACCGGCGATGCGGATGGCGGCCTGATCGCCGCTACCGCACCACGATGCAGTTGCCGACCTGCTTGCACACGGCCGCGGCGTTCGCGGGCGATCCGGCGTTGGCGCGCAACCGGTAGAAAGTATTGCCACCGACAGCCGCCGACACGATCGACTTTGGCAATTTGGCGATCGACGGGTTGGCAGCAGTCAACCGTGACCATGCGGCCTCGGCACTGGCCTGCGATCCATAGGCGCCGAACTGCACCAGGCCTCCAGATGTCGTGCCTGCCGAACCCGGCTGTGCGGCAGGTGCACGCGGTGCGAGCGCGCCACCCGATGGCGGTACCTCTGCTGTTACCGCAGGCTTTGCCGACGTCGCGGTGTTGGCAACCATCGTCGCCGATTTGGTCGCGGCTACGGGCGCTTCGGGCTGGCTGCGCTGATCGATTTTCCCGGCCCCTTCGGCCCCTTCGGACGTGGCGAACGCACTATCGCCCTGGCCTTCGACCTTCATCCCGCCGGGCTGGTCGGGCTTGACCTTGTAATTGCCTTCTTGCGCTGCAATCAGCGCGCCATCGCCTTCTGGTCCCTGCGAACGCAACCACGTAATGCCGCCGACGACGATGGCCAGTGCGAGCAACCCGGCAATAACAAACCCGAGCACGCGCCCTGTATCGACGCTGCTTTCCTCGCTGTCATCCTCGACAGCTTCGAGCCATGGCAGACGGTCTTCATCCTGAAGACCCAGGTCGCGATCGCGATCGGTTTCGGTCATAATCACATCTCCTCGGCCGCAGCCACCCCCATGATTGACAGCCCGTTAGCGATAATCTGGCCGACACACGAGGCAAGATACAGCCGCGACTGGGTTAATGCAGGATCGTTAACCACCAATATACGACGTTCGGGGCGATCATTGCCCAGATTGTACCAGGCATGGAATTCTGCCGCGAGATCGTACAGGTAGAAGGCAATCCGGTGCGGTTCGCGCGCCGCCGCCGCCGATTCGACGATGCGCGGGAATTGCGCCGCAAGCTTGGCAATCGCGAGATCTTCGGCATCGAGGCACGCGAGATCGACACTTCCGCCAATGTTTTCCTCGGCAACCTTTCGCCCGAGCGATTTGATCCGCGCATGGGCGTATTGGACGTAGAAAACCGGATTGTCCTTCGACGCCTCGACCACTTTGGCGAAATCGAAATCCATCTGCGCATCGGCCTTGCGCGTCAGCATCGTGAAGCGGACGACGTCCCTCCCGACTTCGCGAACGACATCGGCAAGGGTCACGAAATTGCCCGAGCGTTTGGACATCTTCACAGGCTCGCCTGCGCGGAGCAGCCGGACCATCTGGATGATCTTGATGTCGAACGGCTTGCTCGCCCCAGACTCGTTGGCAGTAAGTGCCTGCACCGCCGCCTTGATGCGCTTGACCGTGCCTGCGTGATCGGCGCCCCAGATGTCGATCAGTGCGTCTGCCGTCTCGGCCTTCTGGAAATGATACGCCATGTCTGCGCCGAAATAAGTCCAGCTGCCATCCGATTTGCGGATCGGGCGGTCCTGATCGTCACCGAACTGCGTCGAGCGGAACAGCGGCAGCATGACCGGCTCCCAATCGGGGTCGACCTCACCCTTGGGGGCTTCGAGCACCCCGTCATAGATCAGTCCTTCGGCGCGCAGCCTGGCTTCGGCGGCTTCGGGCTTTTTGGCGGCCTGCACTGCGGCTTCGGATGAAAACAGATCGTGGTGGATGCCGAGCAATGCCAGATCGGCCTTGATCAACGCGATCATCGCCGCGACCGCCCGAGTTCGGAACAGAGCCAGCCATCCGCTCTCGGGCGCGTCGAGATAGGCGTCGCCAAACTCGTCCGCGAGCGCCTGACCCACCCGCACCAGATAGTCCCCCGGATACAGGCCTTCGGGAATATCGCCGACAGCCTCACCCAATGCTTCGCCATACCGGATGTGCACCGACCGCGCGAGAACGTCGACCTGCCCGCCTGCATCGTTGACGTAGTATTCGCGGATCACTGTGTGCCCCGACCATTCGAGCAGGCTCGCCAGCGCATCGCCGACGACCGCGCCACGGCAATGCCCCATGTGCATCGGGCCAGTGGGATTGGCCGAGACATATTCGATATTGACCGTTTTGCCTGTGCCGGCGGTTGAGCGACCATAATCGCCCGCCGCTTTGGAAATGGCGACAAGTTCATCGCGCCAGACATCAGCATTGAGCTTCATGTTGATAAAGCCAGCACCAGCCGTCTGGACACCTTCGACTTCCCCACGAAGCATCAGTCCGGTCGCAATTTTGTTCGCTAGATCATACGGCTTCATCCCCGCCGGCTTAGCAAGGACCATCGCGGCGTTGGTGGCTAGGTCGCCATGACTTGCGTTGCGCGGCGGTTCGACCGTCACATTCCGGCGATCAATCCCCGCCAACTCAGGCAGGCCATCGAGGATCGCGTCGAGCGCGGCAGCGTAACGGGCGTAAAGCGTCTGCAATTGAGGTTCCGGTCGGTTGGAGAAGTGCGCGGCCCTTAGACGATACGACGCGCGGGGTGCAAATCGCGCGTCAGGAGAGCGCTCGAGCAACCGCGGCATCCCAGCCCGAGCATCGCGCCTTGCGCTCGTCGCCACGCATCGCGGGATCGAAGCACGCATCCGCCCTCCAGTTCGCTGCGGCATCGCCGATCCCTGCGATGGCACCGGTTGTAATTCCGGCAAGCAGTGCCGCACCCCACGCCGTGGTCTCGTGGCTCGCGGGTCTTTCAACGCGGGTATCGAGGACATCGGCCAGGAACTGAGCGAACCAGCCATTCTGGCTCATCCCGCCATCGATGCGGATGGTGGACGGCAATCCTCCCATTGCCGCACACAGATCGCGGGTGGAAAACGCGATGCCCTCGAGAGTTGCGCGGACCAGATCGGCAGCCGAAGTATCGAGCGTCAAGCCTGAAATCAGCCCGCGCGCGTCGGGCCGCCAGTGCGGCGCGCCGAGGCCGGTAAAGCCGGGCACTACAGTCACGCCATGATCGGGACTGGCCGCGCGCGCCATCGCTTCGCTGTCACTCGACGCGCCCAATATGCCGACCTTGTCGCGCAGCCATTTGATCGCAGCACCCGCCACGAAGATCGATCCTTCGAGCGCGAAAGCCTTCTCATCGCCGATGTGATAGGCAGGCGTCGTCAGCAGCCGGTTGGGGCTGGCCACCGCGTCAGTCCCTGTATTCATCAGCAGGAAACAACCGGTGCCATAGGTTGATTTGACCATCCCCGGCGCAAAGCACGCTTGGCCGATAAGCGCCGATTGCTGGTCACCCGCCATCCCGCCGATGGGGATCGCACGCCCGAACAAACCAGGGTCGGTTTCACCGAATAGATGCGCATTGGCCTCGATCTTGGGCAAAATGCTTTCGGGAATGTCGAACAACCGCAGCAATTCGGCATCCCAGGCGCCTGACCGAATATCGCACAGCATCGTACGGCTGGCATTGGTGATGTCGGTCGCGTGGACCCGCCCGCCGGTTAATCGCCAGAGCAGGAAACTGTCGATGGTGCCCGCCGCAAGTTCGCCCCTTTGCGCCCGCGCCCGCGCACCAAGCACGTGATCGAGCAGCCATTTCAATTTCGTCGCGCTGAAATAGGGATCGAGCAGCAGCCCGGTCCTCGCATTGACCATCGGCTCGACGCCATCGGCCTTGAGGCTGGCGCAAAGATCGGCGGTGCGCCTGTCTTGCCAGACGATGGCATTGTGAAGCGGTTTACCCGTCGCGCGGTCCCAGAGCACGATCGTCTCACGCTGATTGGTAATGCCGATGGCGGTTACATCATCGGCCATCGCTTGCTTCGCGACCGCGAGCGTTGTCGCCCAGATCGTTTCAGCATCATGTTCGACCCAGCCGTTCTGCGGATAAATCTGTGGAAATTCCTGTTGAGCAACACGCTGCGGCGTGCCGTCGAGACTGAACGCAATGGCGCGCGATGAGGTGGTGCCTTGGTCGATTGCGAGGATCATCGGTCTTTTTCTCCCTCGGTTTGGCTCACACCAATCCGCCCACCGACATACGCCTCAACAGCAACCACCTGCCCCGCCGTCATCTCCAACCCAAGCTTGGTCCTTCGCCAGAGGATGTCATCTGCTGTCATTGCCCATTCGCGATCGATCAGCCAATCGACTTCGACACTGCCCAGCATGGGGCCGAACATCTGTCCGAGGCTCTCTTGCCCCGCCAGCATCTCGTGCAACATCGTGCCATAGGCGCGCGCCATGCGTTCCGCGTTGACTGCGTCGAGGAAGGCGTGGCGGGTCCGCACTTCGGCAAGAAAGCCTGCGAAATTGGCCATATCGCCACCTGGGAGCGCCGCATCTCGCGTCGCGGGGTGCGTTTCCCACCCTGCCGCATCGCCGAGCTTCGCCACCGCCTCTTCCGCCAGATGGCGCGCCGTCGTGATCTTGCCGCCAAAGACCGACAGCAACGGTGGGCCATTGGCGTCGAGTTCGAGGACGTAATCGCGAGTCACGGCCTTCGCCTCGCTCGCGCCGTCATCATACAAGGGCCGCACGCCCGAATAGGTCGCGACGACATCGGCAGGGCCGATTTGCTGTTTAAAGTAACGATTGGTCGCGGCGCAAAGATAGTCGATCTCAGCCGCGCTGATCTTCGCATCTTCGGGCTTTTCGACCGGCTCATCGGTGGTGCCGATCAGCGTCTTGTTCCCCTGATAGGGGATTGCGAACACGATCCGCCGGTCGGGTTGCTGGAGCATATAGGCGTGTTCGCCGTCGAACAGCGCGGGCACGATGATGTGGCTGCCCTTGATCAGCCGCACTGCCGCTGCGCTGTTGATCCCCGCTTTGGCGAGCAGTTGCGCGACCCACGGCCCTGCCGCATTGATCATTGTCCGTGCGGTGGCGCTGCTGCCATCGGACAATTCCGCGATCCATACATCGCCCGCGCGCCGCGCCGAAACGAGCCCGGTGCGCGTCCGTACTGTGGCCCCGTGTTG
>JANPIQ010000251.1:0-10694 GCA_031425075.1 Sphingomonadales bacterium | reverse complement strand
GCGACAGGGCCACCGCCTGCCTCTTCTGCAAGCGGGAGGGGAGAGGCAGAGGCAACTCCTCCCATGACCGGAGAAGGAGGGGCATCGGCGGGAAATTCGCGCATGATGCGATCGTTTTCCTCACGCCATTTCTTTTCCATTTCCGCAAGTTCGGACTCGCGGATCATCTCGTCGAAGCCCGAACGGAACTGGCGCGCCACCCCGCGCGCTTTGGCGACCCATTGCCCGACGGCGCGCATCACACGCGGCAAATCCTTGGGCCCGATCACCAGCAGTGCGATCACCGCGATCAGCAGAAATTCAGTCGGCGCTACGTCAAACATCGATCAGCGCCTCCGGTCGCCCATAAAGCGTGTCAGGCCGTCTTATCGACCTGCTTTTCGCCGTCGACCACGGCGCCATTCGCAACTGGCGCCTGAGCCTCGATCTTGGGCGATACAGGCGGTGTTGCGTCTTCTTCGGCCATGCCCTTTTTGAAGCTTTTGATGCCCTGCGCTACGTCACCCATCATGCCGGAAAATCGCCCTTTGCCGAACAGCAACAGGATGAGGATGCCCACGATCAGCCAATGCCAGATACTAAAACCACCCACGACAATTCTCCTGCGAAACCAAACCCTATCTAGTCGCGATCCTCAGCAGTTTCTAGGGCATCGTCGGGCACGTCATCGAATTCGCACAAATTGAACGCGAGATCGACCGGGTCGAGCAATCCTGCGGCCTTCAGATCGTCTAACCCGGGCAAATCGCGGCGGCTGGCAAGGCCGAAATGCACAAGAAAAGCCTGCGTTGTGGCATAGGTCAGCGGCCGACCGGGGCCTTCGCGGCGGCTGGCAGGGCGCACCCAGTCTGCCGCCATCAGCACATCCAAAGTGCCTTTGGATATCTGAACTCCGCGAATTGCCTCGATCTCGGCACGGCTCACAGGTTCGTTATAGGCAATAATTGCGAGCGTTTCGACTGCGGCTCGGCTCAGCTTGCGGGTTTCTTTGCGTTCGCGGCGGAGCAAGGATGCCAAATCGGGCGCAGTTTGGAAATGCCAGTGCCCGGCGCGTTCGACCAGGTTGAAGCCGCGCATGCGATAAAATTGTTCAAGCTCGGCAAGGGCTGCGCGGACATCGAAATCGCCGACATGCGCCTCAATATCCGATAAGGTCATCGGCGCCGACGCGGCAAACAGCACGGCTTCGACTGCGCGTGCCCCAGCATCGTGATTCGGCTCCATCGACATGTTCTGCCCCAACTTGGCCCCCGATTCCAGCCGCCGGGGGGAACCACAATGGCCGAACCGTGGTTTGTGCTGCACCTAACGCCTTCTCAAACACGAAAGTGCCAGCTCATGCCATCGATCGAAGCGACCGACGGGTCGAACCTCCACGTCAAATCGATGGGAGACGGCCCCACCGTAATTTTGATCCATGGCTGGCCGCTGACAGGCGACATGTGGGAATATCAAACCGTCGCGCTCGTTGAGGCGGGATATCGCGTGGTGACCTATGATCGGCTGGGTTTCGGCCAGTCAGGCCACCCGGCGGGGCCTTATAATTATGACCGGTTCGCCGACGACCTTGCCGCAGTGATCGATGATTGCGGCGCTCAGACTGTCTCGCTGGTCGGGTTTTCGATGGGGGGCGGCGAAATTGCCCGTTATCTGTCACGCCACGGGGGTGCCAAGGTGGCGCGTGCCGCGCTGGTCAGCTCAGTCGTCCCGTATTTGCTGGTGACCGACGATAACCCCGACGGGGTAGACGCGTCGGTTTTCGAAACGATGAAGGCGCAGGTCCGCGAAGACAGGTTTGCGTTTCTTCAGGATTTTGCGAGGGATTTTTACGGTGTCGGGATGATTTCCCGCCCCGTCAGCCAGGCCTTGCTCGACTGGACGTTCACGCTTGCGATCATGGCCAGTCCGATCGCGACCGTTGCGTGTATCGACGCGTTTTCGCGCACCGATTTTCGGCCCGATCTGGCCAGCTTTGCGGGAATTCCGACGCTGATCGTCCACGGCACGAGCGATGTCACGGTGCCGATCGGACCGACAGCGCGCGCCGCAGCCAAGGCATTGCCGCACGCGACCCTGATCGAATATGATGGCGAGCCGCACGGGCTTTTTGCCACTGCCCCGACCCGGCTCAATTCGGATCTGATCGATTTCCTGCGCCAATAGGATCAGGCTGCGTTGGCACGCACCATCAAGGGTGCAAACGCTGTATCCTGTTGCAACTGAAGCCGCCCCGTCCGCGCCAGTTCGAGCATCGCAACAAAGCTCGAAGCCAGCGACGATCGCCGAAACGCGGTATCGGGCGTCGGTGGCAGGAAGGCCTCGAGCGTGGTCCAGTCGAGGCATTGGCCGATCAGCGCCGTAATCCGTGTGATCGCTTCATCCAATGTCATGACGTGGCGTTTGTGAACGACATGGATGACAGGCGCTGCCCTTGCCTGTACTTGGCCATAGGCCTGCATCAGATCGAAAATCGTCGCGTTCCAGCGGCTATTGCGCACCGTGCGCAGCCCTTCGGGTGACCCCCGCGCGAACAGATCGCGCCCCAGCCGGTTGCGCGCCATAATCCGCGCTCCGGCTTCGCGCATGGCATTCAGGCGTTCAAGCCTGAGCTGAAGCCGCATTGCAAGCTCTTCCGGGCTGGGTTCGACCTGCGGTTCGCGCGGCAGCATCAGGCAGGATTTGAGATAGGCGAGCCACGCCGCCATCACGAGGTAATCGGCCGCAATTTCAAGTTTCAGGCTTCGCGCATCGGCGATGAAGGCGAGATACTGATCGACCAGATTGAGGATCGAAATCTGACGCAAATCGACCTTTTGCCCTCGTGCGAGCGCAAGCAGCAGATCGAGTGGCCCCTCCCAGCTGCCAAGTTCGAGAGTGAGAGTGCTGCGATCGTCCTCGGCACGGCGAGGGCGACCCTCTTCGAAGAAGATGGTGGAAGGGCTGCCGCTGAAATCTTCCGCGCTTGCGGGGAGGGGAGCCGCGGAGCTGTGAAGGGGGGTGTCCGGACATGGTGCCTCGTGAGTCCCTCCACCGTCAGCCTGTTGGGCTGCCGCCTGCCCCTCTCCGGGGAGGATTGTTCGATCGCCGCTACTCATCGTCAGGCATAGGCCAGCAGCGCGTCGCGCCGCGCAATACACTCGGCAATCGTCTGCACAGTTTCAGGGGGCGTGATTGTGGCCATTGCTGCGTCGAGCCGCGTCAGCGCCGCGCCGGTGATCTCAGGCAAAAGCTCTGCAATCTCGACCATTTCGTCAAAGCGCCCCCAGCAGTTAAGCGCAGTGTCGCAGCCCGCCGCAACGCAATCGCGCGCGCGCTCGGCGACGCTGCCCGAAAGTGCGTTCATGTCGAGATCGTCGCTCATCAACAATCCTGTAAAGCCAATCCTGCCCCGGATGACCTGATCGATGATAATGGGAGACAGAGTGGCCGGGCGATGCGCATCATAGGCTTCGAAAACGATATGCCCTGTCATCCCCATCGGCGCATCGGCAAGGCGGGCAAAGGCGCCGAAATCGGCCTCAAGCTCGGTTGGGGTCGCAGTCACTCTTGGCAGCTGATGATGGCTGTCGACGGTCGCGCGGCCCTGCCCCGGCATATGTTTGACGACTCCGACCACGCCGCCTGCACGCAACCCTTCGATCGTCGCACGGCCAAGCGCTGCAACCTGCATCGGATCGGATCCTAACGCGCGATCGCCAATCGCCTCGTGCGTTTGGGGTGTGCGGACATCGAGGAGCGGCAGGCAATCGACAGTAATACCAACCTCGGCGAGCATCATCCCCAATGCTTGACCATTTAATCGCGCTGCCTCGATCGCTGTCATCGGTGCAATCTGATATAGCGCATCGAATGCAGCCCCTGCCGGAAAGCGCGGCCAGACAGGCGGCCCCATCCGCGCGACACGTCCGCCCTCCTGATCGATCAGAATCGCCAGATCATCCCGGCCATGGAGATCGCGCAAGCTGTCGGTGAGTGCGCGCAATTGTTCGTGATCAAGGATGTTGCGTTTGAAAACGATATAGCCCGCCGGTTTGGCGTCGGCGAACAGCGCGCGTTCGTCATCGGTCAGCACCAGACCCGACAGGCCGAATATCACAGGTTTCATGCTGCAAGCGATTAGGCGCGCGACTTTGATTTGCCAACGCTGTAACCTATTTGTTGCCGCAACCGAACATCTGGCCACGCAACAAGGACACACCATGGCAGGGCAAAGGGTTTTCCGGCACCGGCTTTCAACACGGGTCTGGCACTGGATCAACGCCATCGTGATGGTCGTGTTGTTCATGTCGGGCCTGATGATCTTCAATGCCCATCCGCGTCTTTATTGGGGACATTTCGGCGCAAGTGGCGATCCTGCGTGGCTCGAACTGCCGCGATTTCCCGGCTGGGCAACGATCCCGACCGATTATAGTCTGGCGCTCGGTCGGCTCTGGCATTTCGGATTCGCTTGGATATTTGCGTTCGGGTTCCTTGCGTATCTGCTCTGGTCGCTGTTCAATGGCCATTGGCGCAAGGATGTGGCGCTGAGCCGGACCGAGGTGGCACCGTCGCATTTGTGGCACGACATCAAGAAACATGCGCGGCTCGATTTTCACTCGGATAACGCGCGCTACAATCCCTTGCAGAAAATTACGTACAGCCTGGTGCTGTTCGTGCTGATACCGTTGCTGATCTTGACCGGGTTGACGATGTCGCCAGCGATGAATGCGGCGTTTCCGTGGCTCGTCGATATGTTCGGCGGGCGGCAAAGCGCGCGCAGCCTGCATTTTATCGCAGCGTTCGGCATGCTGGGTTTTTTCTTCGTCCATATCGCGCTGGTGGTGCTTGCTGGCCCGATCAATGAGGTCCGATCGATGATCACCGGATACTTCCGCCTTGCAGGTCCAAAGCCATGAGTGGCCCGATCACACGACGGGGCCTGATTGGCGGGCTGGGCGTTGGCAGCGGCTTGTTGCTGTCGGGATGCGATCGGCTGACTGCGAGCCCCGGGTTCATCTCGCTGCTCGAAAAGGCCGAAGCGGGCAATTTTGCGATCCAGCGGAGCCTGATGGACAGGAGCGCCCTCGCGCGTGAATTCCGCCCCGATCAGCGATCGCCGGTGTTCAAGGCCAATGGCACTCGGATGCCCGTCGGCGAGGCCTATGCGACGCACATCGCCGAGAATTTTGCCAATTGGCGGCTGAAAATCGACGGACTGGTGGCGCGTCCACAGGCGTTTTCGCTCGCACAGATCATGGCGGCCCCGCAACGCAACCAGATCACCCGGCACGATTGCGTCGAAGGCTGGAGCGCGATCGGCAAATGGACAGGCGTGCCATTGAAATTGCTGCTCGATGCTGCGGGTATGCGCCAATCCGCCAGATACCTCGTCTTCCATTGCGCCGATCTGTACGGCGGGGTCGGTGGCAAGCCCTATTATGAAAGCATCGACCTGATCGATGCACTCCATCCGCAGACGATCATGGCGTGGGGTTTGAACGATCGACGCGTGCCTGTTGCCAATGGCGCGCCGTTGCGCCTGCGTGTCGAACGCCAGCTGGGTTACAAGCATGCCAAATATGTCGATCGGATCGAGGCGGTTGCCAGCCTCGATGCTATTTACGGCGGTAAAGGCGGCTATTGGGAAGATGGACACGGCTATCAATGGTATGCCGGAATCTGATAGCATAGCAGCGTGAGTGAGCCTTTATCGCCGTCCCTGCTGCTCAAGGCCTATGCCACGGGGGTGTTCCCGATGGCAGATGCGCGCGACGCGCCTTCGGTTTACTGGGTCGAGCCCAGATTAAGGGGCGTCATGCCGCTTGATCGGTTTCGCTTGTCGCGCTCGCTTGCCAAAACGCTTAGGTCCGAACGATTCTCGCACAGCATCGACCGTTGCTTTGGCGACGTGGTGACGCAATGTGCCGCGCCTTCGCCCGGGCGCGAAGGGACGTGGATTAATGACCAGATTTTCGATGCGGTGATGCAGCTTCATGCTGCAGGCCATGCGCACAGTGTCGAATGCTGGCACGAAGATGTGCTGGTTGGCGGGCTGTACGGCATTGCGATTGGCCGTGCATTCTTCGGCGAATCGATGTTCAGCCGGCAAACCGATGCATCGAAGGCAGCCCTGGCGCATTTGGTTGCGCGGATGCGGGCAGGGGGCTATTCGCTTCTCGATTGCCAGTTCATCACGCCGCATCTGGCGTCGCTCGGCGCAATCGAAATCGCGCGCGGCACTTACAAATTGCTGCTGTCTTCGGCACTATCACCGTCGGCTGGCGGGGCCGCCGATTTTTTCGCGTTCGACCGGCCTCGGCCATCTGAGGCTTCGCCGCCGCGCACGACGATGGTCTTCGGCCCCGTTTCGGGAAACCGCATCGTGCAGTCTTTGGTCCAAACGTCGTAAATCGGATGTTCGACCACGTTCAATGACGGCGATTCCTTGAACAGCCATCCCGAAAAAACCTTGCGCCACCGGTCTTCGCCACTCCGCACGATCACTTGAACGAACGATCCTGTCAGCTTTTCAGCTTCCCAAGGTGCCGTGGTTTCGCACGCTTTCAACCGCACGACCACATCGCCGATCCGCCGCGCTTCGCCCGGTTTCATGATGAGATCGCGGTAAAGCCCGTTGCGCTTGTTGAGCAGGCCGATCGTCGCGACGCGTTCCGCCAACGGCGTGACCTTGCCGATCGATGCGGCAGGATCGGTTTTCGGTGCGGCGATCTTCACCGGTACAGGCCCTGTTGGGGCGCGCGGCTTTGTTATGGCGCTGCTGCCTTCGGGCGTTACCGCTTTCTGGATGGCCGGCGCGGCCTGCCATGCTGCAACTGCCGCGATTGCCACTAGCCCGCCAAGGATTAGCGGCTTCATGCGCCCGGTGTCCACGCCTCGTAATCGCCGGTCGCTGCAGCGCGGGTCCGCCCGGCTTCAGGCGCACCCATCGGACGATAGGCCAAAGCCGTGCCGGTCAGATTGGGTTCGGCATCTTTTTCCCAGGTGCGCGGCGGCGGCAAGGCATCGCCAGGCGGGAGTGCGATCTGATGATTTAACCAGCCATGCCAGTCGGGCGGCACCCGGCTGGTGTCATTGGCCCCTGCATACATCACCCACCGGCGTGGCAGGCCGTTTACCGTCGTTCCACCTTCGTAATAGACGTTGCCGCCTGCGTCCTCACCGATCTTGCCGCCATGAAGCCGGGTGCCAAGCCAGGTGCCGAAGGTGGCCCCTTCCCACCAGGTGAAGATGTTTTTGAACGCGCCCATGATGGCGGTTGTATTAGGGCATTCGCGATCGAGTGGCAATCGCAGCGGCGATCAGGGGGCGTTCCAGATTACTTTATCATCTTCGGAAATGCCCAATCGTGCAGCTTCGCCGCCGGCGATTTCCAGAACGGCGGCAACAGGTTCGCTGGTGCCCTGCGGTTCGAGCGAATAGGGTATGGTGTTTTCGATCAGCCTTGCGATGGAGCCATCGGCGCGGACGAACACCCAATCCTGCGGTATCGGGCAATTTTTCATCCAGAAACTGGCAGGCCGCGGCGGGTTCATCGGAAAAATCATGCCTGTTCCGACGGGAATCGAATCGCGAAACATGAGACCGCGGGCCTGTTGTTCTTGTGTCTGAGCAACCTCGACGCTGAACTTGATCGTCTTGCCGCTTTGCGTCTCGATTCTGAGCGGAATGACCGCCAGTCCGCTTGGCGCTGTCGCGGCTGTCCCCGCCGACTGACACCCCGTCATGCCAACGGCAAGCAGCGCGGCTGCAACAGCGAGACGGATCACAGTGGCACCACCTCAACCACAAGCAAACCCTTATTCCCATTGGCAATTCGCGCACGAAGCCGCTCTTCGGGAATCACGTCTCCGATACCGCCACGCCGCAGCGTTTCCATATGGATGAACACATCGGCATCATCGTTCATGCGGTTGACAAATCCATAGCCCTTCAACCGGTTAAACCACTTAACCGTTACCAGTTCCATCGGCCCGCCCGCATCAGTGGGTATCGATGGATCGACCCTGAATTTGCGCTGCGGCGGGCGAATATCGAAATCGACACCCGTAGCGGTCGACAGGTCGATCTCGAGAATGCGCGTGGCTTGAAGCCCGCGATCTCCATCGGCAACCTCGCAAAGGATCGTGGCACCTTCGGGCAGCATCCTGCGCCCATGATCGCGAAGGACCGAAAAATGGATCAGCACATCGCCTTCGCCGTCCTGTCCGACCATGAAGCCGAACCCGCGGGTCGCATCGAACCATTTTACGGTGCCACGCCGTTCAGTTGTCGCGTCACTGGCCGATGACAGATCAAGCCCCGTTTCGACACGGTCGCTCGTCTGTTCTATATCCGGCTCATTATTTTCGACCCGAAGGGCGCCTTCCGTGCGCGCTCCTCCCATTACCAACCCCCTCGATGACCTGTCCAAACTATGCACCGAGCAGGGCATGAACACAAGTTTAGGGTTCGCCGCCAACCGATTAGCCGCGTTTTACCGCCGATCCGGTTCAAGGACAGCCTTGACCGTTGCAAAGTCATGGCCGGCGCGCAGCATTGTTGCCATGTGCTTTCGCAACAGCGCTGCATCGGTGGTCATCGTGGCAAAGGGGCCAAGTCGCTTGCGTCTTGCATACGCTGTTGCCGATACGATCGCGGCCTCTGGATCGTCGGTGATGACGCTATCGACAAGTTCGCGATTGATACCGGCGTGCCCCAGCGCGCTGCGCACCCGCATCGCGCCATACCCCCGCGCCATCAGATTTGCAGATTTGTTGAGCGCAAATGCTTCATCATCAACATAGCCGCGATCGACCATGCGATCGGCAACAGCCTCAGGATCGGCGCTGGTTTCGCCTGCCACACCGCGTTCACGCATTTTGCGCACCAGATAGTCGACCAGTTTCTTCCGCGTGGTCGCATACCGCCCGACATAGCCAATCGCGAGTGCATCGAGGCTCGCTGCGTCAAGCGGTGTGTTGGCCTTGTGACGGCGATGCTGGACCATGATGACAAATTTGTGCCATACTCGAACGAGAATGGCTACCATGAGGCAAATAGAAACGTTTCGGGGTCTGGCAGTGGCTAGCTCTGCGAAAGGGATGGGATTTTGACAATCGTACCGACGCCGAATGCCGACGCGCTGGTTCGGCGCTTTTCGGATTTCGCGACCGTGGGGGAGGCTCTCGATTACGCCGCACAGGGGCTGCGGGGCCTGAATTTTCACAACGCGCGCGGCCTGTTATCGCGCGCCTATCCGTACCGCGAACTCAGGGCCGATGCGCTCGACGCTGCGCGCCGACTGATTGCGCTTGGACATCGCCCCGGGGATCGCGTGGCGCTGATCGCGGAAACCTGTCCTGAATTTGCCGCGCTGTTTTTCGGATGCATTTATGCGGGGTGTTGGCCGGTTCCGCTCCCTTTGCCAACATCGTTCGGCGGGCGCGATGCCTATGTCGATCAGTTGGCGGTGCAACTCAAAAGCGCCGATCCTGCGCTGCTCCTTTTTCCGGCCGAGCTTGAGCAAATGGGGGCCGACGCAGCCAACCGGGCCAAGATCGCCTGTCAAAGCTGGCAGAGTTTTGCCCAGAATGCTGCGCCGGACGCCGATTTTCGGGCAGCGCAACCCGACGAAATCGCCTATCTGCAATATTCGAGCGGATCGACGCGCTTTCCCCACGGCGTAGCCGTGACGCACCATGCGCTACTCAACAATTTGGCAGCGCACAGCCACGGCATGGAGGTGATCGAGACCGACAGATGCGTCTCATGGCTTCCCTGGTATCATGATATGGGACTGGTCGGCTGCCTGTTGTCGCCAGTTGCGAATCAGGTCAGTGCAGATTACCTCAAGACCGAAGATTTTGCGCGGCGGCCATTGGCGTGGCTCGATCTGATCAGCCGCAACACGGGAACGACGCTGAGTTATTCGCCAACTTTCGGCTATGATATCTGCGCACGTCGGATATCGAGCCAAAGCCAGGTTGCCGACCGTTTCGATCTGTCGCGCTGGCGCGTCGCAGGCAATGGTGCCGACATGATCCGGCCCGATGTCATGCAACATTTCGTCGATGCTTTTGCCGACGCGGGGTTCCAAGCAACATCGTTTTTGCCGAGCTATGGCCTTGCCGAGGCAACGCTTGCTGTCACGATCATGCCGCCGGGTGAAGGGCTTCGCGTCGATCTGGTCGAGGAATCGGAACTGTCGGGCGAACCCCGCGATCCAGACATGCCGATCCGTTACCGCGCGATCGTCAATTGCGGACGTCCCTGCCGCGATATGGCGGTCGAGATCCGCGACGTCGGCGGCAACGTTGTTCGTGATCGCGCCATTGGGAAGATCTGGGCTTCGGGCCCGTCAATCATGCACAGCTATTTTCGCGACGAGGTGGCAACGGCGGCCTGTCTCAAGGCCGGCTGGCTCGATACAGGCGATATGGGATATATGTCGGACGGCTATGTCTATGTCGTCGGCCGCGCCAAGGACATGATCATCGTCAACGGCGTCAACTACTGGCCGCAGGATATCGAATGGGCGGTCGAACAATTGCCCGGGTTCAAATCGGGCGATATTGCGGCGTTTTCGATCACAGCCGAAAACGGTGAGGAAATGCCTGCGGTGCTGGTCCAGTGCCGGACGACCGATGAAGGCGAACGGATGCGATTGCATCTTGCGATCCGCGAAAAGGTGCGCGCGGTCACGGGCATCCAGTGCA
>JANPIQ010000250.1:0-3992 GCA_031425075.1 Sphingomonadales bacterium | reverse complement strand
GAAAACCATTTGTCGATCACCAGCGGATTGTCACGATAGCGCTGGTAAAACATGTCGATCGCCATGGCTCGCTCTGGAGTGTGCGAGTTGACCAATGCCGCAAGCGCGGCCTGGCGGTCGGTCATATTGGTCGCCGCCTCGAACTGGCGATAGGCAATCGCCCCGGCATCGGCATCGCCTGCCGCCATGATATAGCCGAGCGCGATGTTGCGGAGCCGCCGTGCACCCTTGGCCTCGGGCGAATACACAAAGGCCCCCGTTGCGCTGTGTGCCGAATAAGCGCCGCGCCACAGGTCGGCCAGCTCCCGCCCCAGATCGGCACGCAACGCCTCACGCGCATCGTGGATCGCATCGGGGTCGACGACCAGCATCTGATCGCCGATAAAGCCTTCGCTTGGCAGCAGCACGGCTTCGGCAATGAAAGCAGGATCGAGCGCATTATTGGTCAGCGTATGACGCACGGCGGCAATCACGGGGGCATGGTCTGCATCGCCTGTCGAAATTCGCGCCACCATCGTATCGACCATCAGCTGCTGGATCGCTTCGAAGCGCGCGAAGGGATCGTCATCATGTGCTGCGAGGAATGCAAGATCGGCTGCGCTGCGTTCGGCCTCGATAATCACCGGCGCCGAAAATTCGCGATTGATCGAAAGGATCGGGGCTTGGGGAAAGCCTTCGACTTCGAAACTTGTCACGGCATCGCGCAACACATCGAGCCGCTCGCCCGAATGGCTGCCGGTTGAACGGTCGAACAATGCGATCTTCAGCGGCACCACCATCGGGGCTTTGCCGGCCTGTCCGGGTGTGTCGGGGATCGATTGTTCGAGCGTCACCCGCGCCCGCGCCGTTGCAGGATCGTGATCGATCCGCGCTTTCACATGCGGCGTTCCGGCCTGCGAATACCATAGCCTAAATTGCGCGAGGTCCTCACCGCTTGCCGCTTCCATCGCCGAGACAAAGTCCTCGCACGTCGCCGCCTGGCCATCGTGGCGATCGAAATACAGATCGGCTCCTTTTCGAAACGCATCCGCGCCGATCAGCGTGTGGATCATCCGGACGACTTCGGCGCCCTTGTTGTAGATCGTCGCGGTGTAGAAATTGCCGATTTCGATATAGCTTTCGGGCCGCACCGGATGCGCGAGCGGCCCCGAATCCTCCTGAAACTGGCCAGCGCGCAGCATCCGGACGTCCTGAATGCGCTTGACCGCGTCGCTGCCCTGATCGGCGCTGAAACACTGATCGCGAAAGACGGTGAAGCCTTCCTTGAGGCTCAGCTGAAACCAGTCGCGACAGGTAACGCGGTTGCCCGACCAATTGTGGAAATACTCATGCGCGACGACACCTTGGACATTATCGTAATCGACATCGGTTGCGCTTTCGGCATCGGCGAGAACGAAATTGGTGTTGAAGATGTTGAGGCCTTTATTCTCCATCGCGCCGAAATTGAAATCGCCCACCGCAACGATATTGAACATGGCCAGATCATATTCGCGGCCATAAACGGTTTCATCCCAGGCCATTGATGTTTTGAGCGCGGCCATCGCGTGGTGCGTTTTTTCGAGATCGACCGATCGCACCCAGATAGCGAGATCGACATGCCGCCCGCTCATCGTGGTAAAGCTGTCACGATTGGCGACAAGATCGCCGGCCACCAGCGCGAAAAGATAGGCGGGCTTTGGAAACGGATCGTTCCATTCAGCAAAATGACGGCCATCGGGAAGCTCGCCCGCTTCGACCGGATCGCCGTTGCACAGCAGGATGGGAAAGGCTGCCTTGTTCGCCGCAAGCCGCACCGAATAACGGCTGAGCACGTCGGGGCGATCAGGGAAGAAGGTGATCCGGCGGAACCCTTCGGCCTCGCACTGGCTGCACAACATTCCGCCCGAGGCATAGAGCCCCATCAGCTTGGTGTTAGCAGCGGGCGAAATTTCGACTTCGGTTTCGATCTGCGCAGCATCATGCGGAAGCGGAAGGACAAGCACGCCCTCGTCGAGGCTCCAGCGTGAGGTTTCCTCGCCATCGATCCGCACCGCAAGCGGTGTCAGCCCTTCGCCGTCGAGTCGCAGCGCCCGATCATGGCTGCCATTGCGCACCACGCTCAGAACGGCGCGCACCCGGGTCGCATCGGCCCCCAGATCGAACTCCAGCCGGACGGTCGGCACCAGCCAGTCGGGCGGACGGTAGTCTGTACGGCGAATGGCCGCGGGCGGTGCCATCGAGGCGGTCTGGATGTCGAGCATGGATTCAACCTAGGCCTGCGCGAGCCCTTGATCAATCGCCAAGCGCGGCTAGCACGCTGCAAATACCAAGGAGCAGAACGTGCGGTTGATCATATTCGGGTTGGGTTACACAGCGGCGCGGGTGCGCGATGCCGTTGTGGCGCGGGGCGGCAGCGTTCGCGCGACGGGATCGGCCGGCGATCTGGCGTTCGATGATACAGGAACAGTGCGGCTCGCGCTGGCCGAAGCGACGCATATCCTGTCATCGGTGCCGCCATCATCCGATGGCGATCCGGTGCTTGATGCATATGGCGCTGACATCGCAGCATCTGGTGCGCCCATCGGGTATCTGTCTTCGACAGGTGTTTATGGCGATTGCGGCGGTGCTTGGGTCGATGAAAGCGCACTCGTCAAAGGTCGCCGCGGCAATCGCAACGATGCCGATCTGGCGTGGCTGGCGCGTGGCGCGCGGGTCTTCCGGCTGCCAGGGATCTACGGCCCCGGACGTTCAGCGCTCGACCGCGTTCGCGAGGGGAAGGCGCACCGGGTCGATCTGCCCGATCAGGTGTTCAGCCGCATCCATGTCGACGATATCGTCTCGGCGGTGCTCAAAGGGTTCGACGCGCCAAAAGGCGCCTATAACATCGCCGACGATGCCCCGTGCAGCCAGAGCGATGTGATCGAATATGCCTCGGCAATGCTTGGCCTCGATTCTCCGCCGCTGATCGCGATCAATCATCCGTCGCTCAGCCCGATGGCGCGATCCTTCTATGGCGAAAACCGGCGCGTAGCGAATGCGAAGGCGAAGCGGCTGCTGGGTTGGGCACCCCGATATCGCGATTATCGCGACGGGCTCCGCGCGCTCAATGCAACGGCCATGCCCGCCAGCGCCAACGCGCTGCCGATTGCTGCGAGCAGCGACCAGCGATAATCTTCGAATACCGTCGAAAACGCCATGGCGATCACCGGAATCAGCACGCTCGAATAGGCGGCCTTGGCCGCGCCAATTTCGCGGATCGTGCGGAAATAGAGCGAAAATGCCACCGCGCTAGCCATGATGCCAAGATAGGCGACACCGAGCAAATAGGCCGGGGTCCATTCGACCACTGGCGGACCAGCGGTTCCCCAAGCGAATGCGGCATCGATCGATCCGCCCCAGATCATGCCCCAGCCAAGCATCGAAGCCATCGGCAATGCCCGCGCCCGCTGGGTGGCCTGCATCACGTTGGCAACCGAGGCAGACATGACGCCCATCAGCGTGAAGCCGATCCCGGTTAGCGTCGCCATCTGCGCATGGGGATCGACACGCAATTCGTGAAGAAACAGCAACGCTATTCCAGACACCGCAATTGCCGATCCCAGGACAAAACGGCCGGTAACCCGGCTTCCCAGAAACAGCCCGCTCAAGATCGCATTGGGAAGGAAAAGCAGCGCAAACACGACAGCGACCAGGCCCGATGTAACAAAAAGTTCAGCGCGATAGACGAAGTTAAAATTGAGCACGAACTGCGCAAATCCGAACAGCACCGCAAAGATCTGCCCATCTCGCCCGATCTTCAGCGGCGCGCGTGTGACAAGCGCCACGCCCAGCATCACCAACCCTGCCAGAAGAAACCGGTACGCCACCGACCAGCTTGGCGGCACGATGCCCAGCTGCGTCTTAATCACAATCCACGTTGATCCCCAGATCAGCGTGACGATGGCAAACGGGATCAGGATGCGCGGCGATGCAAATCGAATTTCGGTCACAGCGCAGCGAGTGCCAATGCCAGC
>JANPIQ010000249.1:0-6016 GCA_031425075.1 Sphingomonadales bacterium | reverse complement strand
CAGCGCCAGGCGCTCGAACGGCTGGCCGGCGCGCCGCTGGCCTGGCTCGACGCCGATGATCGCGCGCATCTGCGTGACGCTGCCGATAGAGCCGCGCGGATGGTCGAAGAGCTGGAGGCGGTGCGCGAACGATCGGCGCTGATCCAAGATGAGCTGACCGCCCTGCGTGCCGAACAGCTCGATGCCCGCGCGCTTGGCATTTCGATCATCGCGATGATCTTCCTGCCGCTGACCTTCATAACAGGGCTGCTGGGGATGAATGTCGAAGGCATTCCCTTTGCCGAACGGCCCTGGGCATTCTGGGGCGTGACCGGATTGTGTATCGCTCTGGCGGTGGGCGTTGCGGCATGGTTTGTCCGGCGGCACTGGCTCAGCCGCTAGTTGCCTTTGCATGGCCGATCATGCGATACCTTGAAAAGTTCCGAGGAGAAACATCATGGCCACCCAGCTCAAGCCCAACAGCCGTTACAGCGAAGCCGAATGGGCTGCGCGGCAGGAACTTGCCGCCTGTTACCGCATCTTTGCGATGATGGGCTGGGATGAAATGATCTTCAACCATATCACGGTGAAGGTGCCTGATGAGGATGGATCGTATCTGATCAATCCTTATGGCCTCCATTTTTCCGAAGTCACCGCATCGACGCTGATCAAGATCGACAGCGATGGCAATAAGGTCGATGTCGATAATCCGTGGCATGTAAACCGCGCAGGTTTCGTCCAGCACAGCCTGTTCCACAAACATGTGCCCGATGCGCACGCGATCATCCACACGCACACGACCGCGACGATGGCGGTGTGCGGACTCGAAGGTGGGTTACAGCCGGTGAATTTCTACGCGTGCAACCTGATGGGGCATCTGGGCTATCATGATTTCGAAGGCATCACCGTGCGCGATGAAGAAGGCGACCGGCTGCTGGCGAACCTTGGCAACCACCGCGTGCTGATGCTCAAAAACCATGGTCCGGTGGTCATGGGCAAAAGCCTTCCTGCCGCATTCATCACTTATTGGGTGCTGCAGCGCGCGTGCGAGATTCAGCTGGCAACGATGTCGATGGGCAAGCCTGTCCATGTCACCGATGACGTGATCGCGATCCATCAGCGCGATCAATATCTGGCGCAGATTCCCGGCGGGGCGGGCAAGGCCGAATTCGATGCGATGGTCCGGCTGGTCGACAAGACCGACCGCAGCTGGCGCGACTGATCGCCTGATTTGTGACCAAGCTGACGGTCAACAACCAGCCAATCGAATATCGGATGGATCCGGCAACGCCGTTGCTATGGGCGTTGCGCGATGCATCGAATCTTACGGGCACCAAATATGGCTGCGGCACGGGCGATTGCGGCGCGTGCACCGTCGATATCGATGGCAAAGCCGTGCGATCGTGTCAGGTCGCGATCGGGCGGCTCGAAGGCAGCTTCGTCACGACGATCGAAGCTTTGTCGCGCGATCGCGGGCACCCTGTACAACAGGCATGGGCTGCAGAGGGCGTTACCCAATGCGGCTACTGCCAGTCAGGCTTCATCATGGCGGCGGCGGTGCTGTTGAAACAGGTGCCCGATCCCACCGATCCGCAGATCGATGCCGCGCTGACCAACATCTGCCGCTGCGGGATTTATCCGCGGGTGCGAAAAGCGGTTCGGCTGGCAGCGGCTGTGCAGGCAGGGCGAGAGACGATTTCTGCCGCGCCCCCTCCGGGCATCTCGATCGAAGACGCGCAAAAATCGGTGCCGTCGATGGCGGCGCCCGCCCGATAACCTGTCATTTGTCTTACACTTTGGTTAAGCTGTCGCTCATCCCGTCGCGCCCAAAACACTGTTTATCCGGCGTGAGGCAATCGAGTCGTACCCGGCAGGAGTTGATGCGATGCGTAAACTGATGATGGCCCTGATGCTGTCTACCGCCGCGGCTGGCGCTCAGGCGCAGGATGTGAATGAAGCGGCAATGGCGCGTGCCGATGCGCGCGACGTGGCACAGGCCGAAGGCCGTGTCGTGATTGCCCAGCGCGAAGAAGGCCGTCGTGGCAGCTGGGGAAATGTCATGGGCAATCGCGGCGGCGATCGCCAGACGCGGCAGGCCCCTGCAGCCCAGCCTGATGCGCCGCGTCAACGCATGAACGGTGGCGGCGATGGGGTGCGCGGCGATGGCTGGCGCGGTCGTCAGCGCGCCGAGGCCGTTCAGGCACCTGCGGTCGTTCCGCAGGCCGTTCCACAGGCGCAGAACCGTCAGGACAGGGGCAATTGGAACGGCGAGCGCCGGATGGGCAACGGCGGCGAGGGCCAGCGTTGGAATGGGAACCGCAATCGCGGACCGCGGATGAATGATGGCCAGCTCCGCCCGGTTCCTGTGCCGCCCCAGCCGGGCAGTTCGATCGATCGCAACGCCGATGGCCGTGTCGATCGCGCCTATGATCGCAATCGCAACGGCCGGCTCGATCGCAACTGGGATCGCAACCGCGATGGCTCGCTAGACCAGCGCTATGACCGCAATCGCGACGGCAATCTCGACAGGCGGTTCGACCGCAACGACGATGACCGGCTCGACCGGCGTCTGGATCGGGATCGTGATGGGCGATATGACCGGTTCGACCGGCGCGACAATCGGTACGGCAATAGCTGGAACCAGAACTGGAATCGCAGCTGGCGCAACGATCGCCGGTATGACTGGAACAGCCACCGCAACAGGTATCGCAACTATTACAGCGTGCCGCGCTATTATAACCCCTATGGTTATGGATATGGCTATCAGCGGTTTGGCATCGGGATTTACCTCGACTCGCTGTTCTTTTCGAACCGCTACTGGATCAACGATCCGTGGCAGTATCGTCTCCCGACAGCGCCGTATGGGGCAAGATGGGTGCGCTATTACAACGATGTTCTGCTTGTCGATATTGACAGTGGATATGTGATCGACACGATCCACAACTTCTTCCTGTAAGCCTCCCAAGGGCTGAATGCGGAAAAGCCCGGTGCAAAAGCGCCGGGCTTTTCTTTTTGCGCTTGCGCCATCGCGGGCCGATGCGGCATTTGCGATCACGACAGGAGAACATCATGCGCATTGTACTTGCCGTCGCTGCCCTAACCTTGACGACACCGCTCGCGGCTGAAACCGTGGCGATCCAGGCCGATCGCGTGATTGCCGATGCTTCGCAGCCTGCGCTCGGCGTATCTACGGTGCTGGTAAAGGATGGGCGGATCGTTTCGATTACCGCCGGCCGCTCGGCCGCTGGAGCAGATCGCGTCATCGATCTGGGCACCAAGACGCTGCTCCCCGGGCTAATCGATATGCACGTGCATCTCGAATATGATCCCGGCGGCGATTTTCGCGATGAAGCCGTGGTCAGCGATGATTATCTGGCATTGGTCGGCGCCAAGAATGCGCGTCTTACGGTGAAGGCTGGGTTCACCACCGTCCGCGACTTGGGGTCTGCGCCGCGCGGTGGCTTTGCACTTCGCGATGCGACGGCAAAGGGGTTGATTCCCGGCCCGCGGATCGTGGCTTCGGGCCCGGCGATCTCGATCATCGGCGGGCATGGCGACGTCAATGGCTTTCGGCCCGAGGTCAATGCAGCGCTCTCGCTGGGCAACACCTGCACCGGCGCCGAACAATGCGCTGCGCGCGTGCGTGAGGCTTCCAAAAACGGAGCCGACGTCATCAAGATTACCGCGACAGGCGGGGTGTTGTCGCAACAGGGGCGGGGGCTGGGCCAGCATTTCACAGATCCTGAACTGAAGGCGATTGCCGATACTGCGCATAGCCTGGGGTTGCGCGTAGCGGCCCATGCCCATGGCGCACGCGGGATCGAAGCATCGGCGCGTGCCGGCATCGATACCGCCGATCATGGCACCTTCGCCGATGCTGCCGCGATCAAGGCAATGAAGGCTGCCAACATGGCGATGGTGCCAACGCTGATGGCGCTCGAAGGCGTCAACCAGCGGCTCGGGAAGGGCATTTACACGCCAACGGTCGAGAAAAAGGCGCGTGAGGCGGTGGCGCAACGTGGCAAGGCGTTGAAGGCGGCAAAGGATGCTGGCGTCCCGGTCGTATTCGGCACCGACTCGGGCGTGTTCGAACACGGAATCAATGCAGGCGAATTTGCACTGATGGTGCAATATGGCGGACTGACGCCACGTGAGGCGCTGGTTTCGGCGACCAACACAGCTGCAAAATATCTCGATCTGGAAAACGAGATCGGCAGACTTGCGCCGGGCTATTCGGCTGACATGATTGCCGTGTCTGGCGATCCTTTGACCGATCCGGCAAGCCTGCAAACGGTGGATTTCGTCATGGCGCGGGGACGCGTTGTCGAATGACGCAGATTGCTGCGCGCGCGACCGGATCTAAGCTGCTCGCGCAACATGGGAAAACGGTCCGCCACAAGCTTAAAAAGCATGACCGGGTCGAGATTGTTTCGGGCGGCCGGCTCGATTTGTATATCGTCCAGGGGTTTTTGACGGCGCAGGAATGCACCGATGTCATCAAGCTGATCGACGATACCGCGCGGCCATCGTCCTTGTATCGCGGGACCGAGATTGACGGGTATCGCACCAGCTATTCGGGCGATCTCGATCCGTTTCACCCTCTCGTCCAGACCGTTGAGGGCCGTATCTGCCATCTGATGGGGATCGACAAACGCTTCGGCGAAACGCTTCAGGGGCAGCGTTACGCGGTGGGGCAGCAATTCAAGACGCATCACGATTATTTTTTCAAAACGCAAAGCTATTGGGAGATGGAAAAAGATCGGGGCGGGCAACGCAGCTGGACCGCGATGATCTATCTCAATGAACCTGAGGCAGGCGGCGAAACCAATTTTCCCAAGGCGGGGATGTGCGTCACCCCGCGCACCGCAATGCTCGTGCTGTGGAATAACATGGATGAAATCGGCGCGCCCAACGATCTGACGGCGCATGAAGGCTGTGCGGTGACAGCGGGGACCAAATATGTCGTGACCAAATGGTTTCGCGAACGCTTCTGGGGGTGAATGGTCCTCTGCCGAGCGGGGAGGTCTAATACACCAGTTCTTCCAGCCGATGCGGAGCGATGATCGTCAGTGCCTGTGGCGATCGGGCGATGATGCCGCGCTTTTCCAGAATACCGATTGCGCGCGACACGGTTTCCCGCGCGGTTTGCACCCGGAGCGCCAGTTCGCTGAGCACGGGGGCAGGGCGAATTTCCGTGCCGCCAGCTGCGCGTGCCCGCCGCAGGATTTCGGCGTAGATACGCCCGTTTGACGAAAGCGTGGCGCCTTCGATCATCCGGCGGTTGGCGGTTGCAAGCCTGCGTGACAGAGCGCGCGAGACCGCGATCGCGACGCTGCTGTGATTTTCCATCAACCCGATAAAACACAGCGTGCCGAACTGGGCCGCAGACACAGGGTCGATGGCAATTACGTCTTCTTCGACCTGCGTGTTGGCAATTAGCGCGCCTTCGCCAAACAGATCGCCCTTGCGGTAATCCTGGACGAGGATAAGCCGCCCATCGAACGACGAAACGATTGATTGCGCGATACCTTCGAGCAGCAGCCAGACCGATTTTGCATCGTCGCCTGTCCGCAGGATTGTGGCGCGCGCAGGGTGGCTGCGGATCCGCGCGACGCCATAGATGTGCGCCGCGAGCGCATCGCCGCACGCAAAGGCATCTGCGATCACCGATTGTGCCCGATCGATCGCATCTGTGTCCACGCAATCCCCCCACGGCCCGCGCAGATTTCCTTGCCCGAATCCGGCCTTGTTGGCCAGCGTATCGTCTCGTGGTCGGCAAATACTTGGAGGCCGGAGAACATTGCCTCCGGCCCCCGCCCTCAGTTGCGACCCGAGGGATTGGAATGCTGCCCACGTCGGCCAAATAGTCGAAGGCCGAAGCTCCTTTCGGATGCTCCGGCCTCCTCCCTCGGTACGCGACCCGAGGGGAAATCGCTCTCTTTTTGCGGAGAAGCAGTTAACAGCGACGCCCGCTCGATCGGTCTACTGCTCGGCCGGCCAAAGCACCTGCGCCCGCGCCGACAATCACGCCGTCAAC
>JANPIQ010000248.1:0-1678 GCA_031425075.1 Sphingomonadales bacterium | reverse complement strand
TCGGTTGCCGCGCGCAGCACCTGGGCATAGACATCGCCCTTGCCATCGGTCGCGTTCGACAGGAACACAAAGCGCGGCGGTTGCAGCAGCGTGTGATGATCCTTCCAGTAGCGACTCAGCGTCCGCGCAAGCGCCAGCGCGCCGACGAGTTCGACATCGATGAACGCCGCCATGTCATCATCGCTGGCATCGATCAGATCGCCCGCCAGTTCGCCGGGACCATGCACCGGCATAAGGATCGCGCCAGTGATAGGCGGATTGGCCGCGTCATATTCGGCCAGTGCCTTTTCCATGGCGGCAGGTTCGTTGCGGTTGAAGCGCGTGATTTGCAGTCGGTCACCCAGCCCTTCGGCCTTCGCGCGTGCCTGCGCCACGGCAACATCAGCCTTGCGCGACAGCCCGAGCAGAACATTCGCGCCATAACCCACTTGGGTCTTGGCAATCTCGAGCGCTTCTTCCCAGCCATCGCCTGCGGCAATGAGAAGCGCGAGGCCCGTGCCATCGAGCGAACGCGCAGTCGGGCGCGCGAGATAGGTCGATCGCGCTTCCTTGCGCACCGTCATCCCGTGGGTGACTTCGAAGTCATGCCCGTTGTAAACGGCGGATTCGTCGCTGCCGAGGAACACGCACGTAGCGGCAACATCGGCAGGCGTCGGGAAGGTCTTGGCCTTTGCATTGCCGCCGGTGCTGCGCTCCAATGACATCATGTCGAAAAACTGGTTCGCGGTTGTTCCGGCATCGTCGCCGCGCATCTTGTCCATAGTCGCGAACACGGTGCGGATCCGCTCGCTTTCGATCGGGCCGGGGAACACCAGATTGACGCGGATGCCGCGCGGGCCAAGTTCCAATGACAATTCGCGCGACCACGCGTTCATCGCCGCCTTGGGCACAACATAGGCGGCGCGCGCATAATAAGGCGTGCGCGAAAAGATCGTCGAAACGTTGATGATCGATCCGCCCTCGCCCATCGCCGACGCTGCCGCGCGTACGAGGTTCCATGCGACGCCGAAGATGTTGCGCATCGCATCGCCGACGGTTTCGGTATCGGTTCCACCCCGTTTTTGCAGTGCGGCGAGTTCGTCGGCATCGAGCGGCAATGATTCAATCGGCTGTTTCGGCCCCGCCGAACCGGCATTGTTGACGAGCACATCGATCCGCCCGAACCGTTTGACGACATCGGCGATGCCATCGCGCACCGATTGGGCGTCGGCCCCGTCGAGCACGACTGTTGCCACACGCGCCGCGTCGACGCCGGTTTCATCGCGGATGATTTGTGCGGCGCCCTCAAGTCGCTCTGCCGTGCGACCGGTCATCACGACTGTCGCCCCTTCGGCGAGATAGCTTCGGACGATATAGCCGCCGAGATTTCCCGCGGCTCCCGTCACTACGGCAATCTTCCCCGCAAGCCTTCCGGCAGCGGGCACCAGTTCTGCATTCGTCGAGGTCGTTGCCTTCGCCATCGTATTCTTTCCTGACTAACTCTGTTGTGCGGCCCATGCTTCGAGCAAGGCATCGCGCGTACGCAGCCCCATCGCAGGCAGCGCATGATTGACGACATATGTTGCGCCCGAATGGCGGTTGTCCCACATCGCCTGATGCGCCTCGGGCAGGCCGTCCCATGGCACGACCTGCGGGTCGGTGACTTCCAGAAGGCCCGCGGCGATCATGTCGTTCATCC
>JANPIQ010000247.1:0-1729 GCA_031425075.1 Sphingomonadales bacterium | reverse complement strand
CTGATCGCTGTTCCCACACTGACGGTGCTCGTAGTGTCACGTCGGGCATTGGAGATTCCCGGCGAAGTCGTGTTGCCGGTCGGTCCCTTACCAATGGAAGCAAGGGTCGCGCTCTTTCTGGACCGGGCGCGGGCGGCGCGACCCGGTTATCAAGAGTCACTGCAAACCTCAGCGACGGTCCGGGATATTTGCCGCACACTGGAAGGAATACCGCTCGCGCTGGAACTCGCCGCCGCCCGCGCCAGCGTTCTGAGCGTCGCAGAAATCCTTGAAAACGTTGCGCAACGACTCCGTTTCTTGGCGATGCGGCAGGAGACCAGCGGCGTGCCCCGGCGGCACCGGTCGTTACGGGCCGCGATACGCTCCAGTTTTGATCTCCTTCCGCCGGACCTACAAACCCAATTCGCCCAACTATCCGTATTCCGGGGCGGCTTCAGCGCGACCGCCGCAAACACGGTGGCCGGGGCACGTCTCGATACGCTCGACGAACTGCTCCGCTGGTCGCTACTTCTTTCGGAAGAACAAACGGATGGCTCGCTACGCTTCCGCCTGCTCGAAACCCTGCGCGAGTTCGGGCAGGAGTGTTTGACCGATCAGGAGCAGAAGGAATTATCACGCAGGCACGCCCGCTTCTTCTGCGAATGGACCGAGGCGAACCGGGCGGACGATTCCACTGGTCCCATCCCGGATCAAATCACCCGGCTCACACGACAGGACACGGAGCAGGATAACGTGCGTGCCGCCTTATTGTTCTGCCGGAAAAGTAAGCATACTCCTGACCGGGAACTGGGTTTGCGTATGGTTGCCGCCTTCTGGTCTTTCTGGTACGTGCGCAACGCCGGTCAGGAGATGGAGGAATGGGCGACCGCGTTACTGGAAACGCTCCCCACGGCAAACCCAGTCGCGCCGCTGATCCGCGCACGGGCGATGCTGTCGCTCTGCCTGGCGGTTCGCGAACGGGGCGACATCGTGCGCCTCGTCACAGTGTCCGAGGAGGCTTTATCGATCCTCCAAGACGGACCGCGGGATCGGCACCTCGCTTTCGCCCTGCACCTGCGCGGGCTGGCATACGCGGATCAGCGCCGTTTCTCGGACGCGGAGAGTGCCTATACCGCCGCCGAATCCCTACGGGAGCAATTGGGCGACCGAAAAGGCGTGGCCTCGCTGCTGAACAACATCGCCAATGTCAAGGAAAACAAGGGCGACTACCTCGGGGCGCTCGACGGCTACCGCCAGTCGCAGAAGGTTCGGGAAGAACTGGCCGACACTGCACGGGTATTGCGCAGCTACTACAACATCGCCAACGTGCTGGAGAAAATGGGCGATTACCCGGAAGCGCTCGACAACGTCTTCCGCTACCTCGAAGGCGCCGACCCTACCGATGATGGCGAGGGAGTGGCCAATGCATGGAACATCGTCGGGAACATCCGAACGGAGACCGACCGCTACCGGGAGGCACAGGAAGCTTACCAAAAAGCGCTCGACCTGCACAAGAGTCTCGGCAACGATTGGCAGCAAGCCAGCGTGCTCACCAACCTCGCCAACTTGAACGACACCCAGGGCGAGGCGCTCATGGACAAGGACAGTTTGACCCCTGCCACGGAGCAGTTTTTTGAAAAGGCGTTGGCCATTTACAAGGACGCCCTCGCCATCCGCCAACGGCTGGAGGACGAGGCCGGTCAGGCCGAAATATTCAATAATATCGGCTACACTTTGAAGAACCTCGGCA
>JANPIQ010000246.1:0-3553 GCA_031425075.1 Sphingomonadales bacterium | reverse complement strand
GCCGATTTCCTTCAATCGCGTGCCGCCTTTGCCCAAGACAATCGCGCGCTGGCTTTCGCGTTCGACGAAGATTTGCTGGTGGATTTCGACCGAGCCGCCCTCGCGCTCCTCATACTTTTCGGTTTCGACTGCGCAGGCTTGGGGCAGTTCCTGATAGAGCTGGAGGAAAATTTGTTCGCGGGTGATTTCGGCGGCCATCACGCGATCGGTCGCGTCGCTCACCTGATCGGCGGGGAAGTGCCACGGGCCTTCTGGGAGGCGGCTGGCGAGCGCATTCTTGAGCGCATCCAAGCCGTCGCCAGTCGTCGCGCTGACCATCATCGTTTCGACGACATCGAGCCGCTCATTAAGCCGCGCCGCGTGTTGCAACAGCTTTTCCTTTGCGGCAACATCGACCTTGTTGAGCACCAATATCTTGGGTTCGGGCCGCGCGGCAAGCCCATCGACGATGGCATCGAGTTTAGCCCCCACGCCGCCCTTGGCATCGACGATCAGCGCGATCAGATCGGCATCCTGCGTTCCACCCCACGCTGCCTGCACCATCGCGCGATCGAACCGGCGTTTGCCTTCGAAAATTCCCGGCGTGTCGACCAGCATCATCTGCGTTTCGCCATGGATCGCGATCCCCATCAGCCGGGTGCGCGTCGTCTGCGCCTTGGGGCTGACGATCGCGACCTTCTGGCCCACGAGCGCGTTGACCAAGGTCGATTTCCCAGCATTGGGCGCGCCGACGATGGCCACGAGGCCGCATTTCTGTGTCACTTCAATTGCTCCAATAATGCCGCCGCCGCCGCGCGTTCGGCATCCTGTTTCGATTTGCCCTCGGCCTCGGCCTCACCCGCGCTGCCGACCGACACACGCACGCGAAAGCGCGGCGAATGGTCAGGCCCGCTGCGGTCAATTATGGTATAGATCGGGGTCTTGCGTTTGTGCGCCTCCGCCCATTCGTGGAGCAAGGATTTGGGGTGGCGCGGGGCAGGGGCGTTACCATCCAGGAACGGTGCCCACCAGCGCCGCACCAGCGCCCGCGCAACATTGATTCCGTGCTCGATGAAGACAGCGCCGATCAGCGCCTCGGTCACATCGCCCAGTATATATTCGCTGTCATAACCGCCATCGTCGCGCGCCTGTTTGCCGAGCTTCATATGGTCACGTACGATCGCCGTCCGTGCAACCTCGGCACAGGTCGCCCCCGAGACGAGCACGGTCAGCCGATGCGAGAGGAAGCCTTCCTTCTCGTTCGGGAATGTTTCGGTCAACCATTCAGCAATCAACTGTCCAAGAACGCGATCACCCAGAAATTCGAGCCTCTGGTAATTATCGGGACCATGGCTGCCATGCGTCAGCGCGCGCTCGTAAAGTGCAATATCGCGCGGGGCCACACCCAGCGTCGCTTCGAGCCAATGCGCGAGCGCAGTCAAAACCTGGTCCCGATCCGTTCGGGACGAATCGCATCGAGCCAGCCCTTCGGCTCGCCCCACATCGCCGTGCCATCGACCGAGAAAATGCCGAACCATGCGCGGCCGACCAGATTGTCCATCGGCACCATCCCGACACCGCCGTCCTTTGCCGCAGCAAAGCGGCTGTCGGCGCTGTGATCGCGATTGTCGCCCATCAGGAAGATGTGATTGGTTGGCACGACATAGGTTTGCGTATCATCCTGCGCGACGAGCGATGTATCGAGCACGGCATAGGTTTTGCCCTCGGGAAGTGCTTCTTCGAACTGCGGAAAGCGGCATTGCGTTCCACCGCGAGAATTGCGCTCGCGGAACGCTTCGACATCGGCTTTGGCGCAAAAACTGTTGGGCGTCAGCGGTTCGATGAAATCGGCAATCCGGGTGCGGGTGACTGGCCTGTCATTGAGGATGACCTGGCCCTTGGACAAGCGCACCGTATCGCCCGGCAGTCCGATGACACGCTTGATATAGTCGGTTTCGGGGTCGGCCGGCGAACGAAACACAACGACATCGCCGCGCGCAGGCGTTCGCGCGAACACGCGGCCTTCCCAAAGCTGCGGGCTGAACGGCATCGAGAAATTCGAATAGCCAAATGGCCATTTTGCAACGACCAGATAATCGCCGATCATCAGCCGTGGCAGCATCGATTCCGATGGAATGTTGAACGGCGAAAATACAAAGCTGCGCAGGATTAGCACGAAGATCAGCAGTTTCACCAGAAACCAGGTCGTGTCACGCGCTTCGGATTGGGGGGCGGAATGCGCAGACTGGCGAGACATGGCGGGTGCATGGTCTTTGGCCCGTGGCGCGTCAAGCGGGGTGGCGTGGACTGCCGGGCATGATAGGGTGCACCAACTTCAGGATCGATCATGCCCAGCCAAATCGCCCCCCACCTTGCCGACCTGCCCGCCGCACAGCTGTGCGAACTGTTTGCCGCCGATCCGGATCGAGTCGACGCGCTCAGTCTGGGCATTTGCGGGCTCTGGTTCGACTGGTCGAAGACGCATCTGACCAAGGACGCGATCGCACGGTTTGTGGCGTTTGCCGGCACAGCCAATCTTGCCGGGTTGCGCGACGATCTATTTGCCGGACGCATAGCCAACCCGACCGAGGGCCGCGCCGCCGAACATTGCGCCGAGCGCGGCGAAGGCGCTGCCGAATCGGTGCAGCGCGCAAAAGCACTCCATGGCCGGATGCGCGCGCTGATCGATGCGATCGAAGCAGGTGCACTGGGTGAAATCCAGCACATTCTGCATATCGGGATTTGCGGATCTGCGCTCGGGCCAGACCTTCTTGTCGATGCGCTTGGGCGGGATTCAGAGCGTTATGACGTTGCCATTGTCTCGAATGTTGATGGCAGCGCGCTGAAAGAAGCATTTGCGCGCTTCGATCCGGCGCACACGTTGCTTGCCGTCGCGTCGAAAACCTTCACCACCAGCGAAACGATGCGCAACGCCGAAAGCGCGCTCGACTGGATGAGTGCGGGCAGCAGCGATGCGCATGGCCGCGTCATTGCCCTGACCGCCTCGCCTGAAAAGGCGTTCGAATGGGGGGTCGATGAAACGCGGATCCTGCCATTTTCTGAGACCGTTGGCGGGCGATATTCGCTCTGGTCGTCGATCGGGTTTCCGGCGGCATTGGCTTTGGGCTGGGCCGCGTTCGAGGAACTGCTCGAAGGCGCGGCGGAGATGGACCGGCATTTCCGATTGGCTCCGCTCGAAGCCAATGCCCCGTTTATAGCGGCGGCTGCCGACCTGTATTATGCGCAAGCGCGTGGCTGCCAGACGCGCGCGGTGTTTGCCTATGATGAACGGCTGCGGCTGTTGCCATCGTATCTCCAGCAGCTCGAAATGGAATCGAACGGCAAACGTGTGGCGCGCGATGGCGCAGCGCTTGGCGGCCCTAGCGCTCCTGTCACCTGGGGTGGCGTTGGCACCGATGCGCAGCACGCGGTGTTTCAATTGCTCCATCAAGGCACGCACCTGATTCCGGTTGAATTCGTCGCGGCAATCGAGCCCGGCCACGATCTCGATGACGATCACCACCACCAGCTGCTCGGCAATTGCTTTGCCCAAGGCGCGGCATTGATGGCAGGC
>JANPIQ010000245.1:0-3054 GCA_031425075.1 Sphingomonadales bacterium | reverse complement strand
GATCGACCGACGCCGGGTTGGTCCAGATGCCGCGCAGCCGCATTTGAATGTCCTCGTCCGACAATGCGTCAAGCGGAATGCGGCTGGCTCTGACATCGGGAAACGGCTCGAACCCCCGGCCATTGTCGGTCCAGTCGAAATAGATTTCGAACGCGCGCCCCACATCCAGCACGATCAGAAACGGCGGATTTGGGTGATCTCCCGGAAGGTTTGCCGCATAGTTGCGCGCCTGTGCATAAGCACCACGCATAAGCCGATCATATCCATTTCCACTGGCAAGGATTGGTTCGGTTTCGCCTGATTTCAGATAGGATTGTTTTGCTTCGAGAATGAAGTGGCCGCGCTTGTAGAGGTCGATGAAACCAGTTCGCTCCTTTGCAGTGCGTGCCGACGCATTGGGCACCGGGCCATCGAACTGATAATCGCCTAATTTGCCGCCTTCGGCGACACCGGGCACCGGCAGTACGAGAGTGTTGCAGAAATCATTCACGAACTGAGCATAGTTGGCGCGTTCGGCTCCCCCTTTGGCACCGCGCCATTTGGCGAGGAAAGCATCGATTTCCACATTTCACTCCCTTCCCCCTTCGCCTACCGCGTCTGTCGCATTCCGCCAAGCGGCTCGCCGATTGACCCGACAAACCTCCTCGCCTAGCCGCTTGGCTCGATGATCGATGATGCGCGCTTCGGGCTTGGCCGCCATATCAGCCTGGCAGGGCCGCTGGCGCTCGATGGCGGGGGCGGCCTTGCGCCGGTCGAGGTCGCGTATGAAACGCACGGGGTTCTCAATGCCGACGGGTCGAACGCGGTTCTGATCTGCCATGCGCTGACGATGGATCAGCATGTCGCCTCGCCGCACCCGATTACGGGCAAACCCGGCTGGTGGGAAACCATGGTCGGTCCCGGAAAACCGATCGATACCGACCGATATTGCATCATCTGCCCCAACATTATCGGCGGATGCATGGGATCATCTGGCCCCGAAACGCTCGCGCCCGATGGGAAGCCGTGGGGGATGCGTTTCCCCGTCATCACGATCCGCGACATGGCCCGTGCGCAGGCGATGCTGCTCGACCATCTGGGGATTGGCCGCCTCCATGCCGTCATCGGCGGGTCGATGGGCGGGATGATTGCATTGAGCTGGGCAGCGACCTTCCCCGAACGAGTTGCGGCTGCGCTGGTGATTGCTTCGACTGCGCGGCATTCGGCGCAGAATATCGCATTCCACGAAGTCGGGCGGCAGGCAATCATGGCCGATCCCAACTGGCGCGGCGGCGATTACTACGGGGACGGCCAGACGCCTGCAAAATCTCCTGATGCAGGCCTCGCGGTTGCGCGGATGGCGGCGCACATCACCTATATGTCCGAACAGGGACTGACCGAGAAGTTCGGGCGGCGGTTGCAGGGGCGCGAGGCAAAAAGTTTCGGTTTCGACGCCGATTTCCAGATCGAATCTTATCTGCGGCATCAAGGGTTGAGTTTTACCGATCGGTTCGATGCCAATAGCTACCTCTACATCACTCGCGCGATGGATTATTGGGACCTCGCCGAAGATCATGGCGGTGTTCTGGCCACGGCGTTCCAGGGGACGTCGACGCGCTTCTGCCTGATCAGTTTTGATACCGACTGGCTCTATCCGACCGCCGAATCGAAGGCCGTCGTTCACGCACTCAATGCGGCGGCTGCACGGGTGAGCTTTGTCGAACTCGCCAGTCCGTTCGGGCATGACGCGTTCCTGCTCGACACACCGGGATTGGACAGGGTGATTGCAGGCTTTATCGGGGCCGCATGATGAAGCTGCGCCCAGACCTTGCGATCATCGCAGACCATGTCGCGCCCGGGTCGCGCGTGCTCGATGTGGGCTGCGGGACGGGTGAATTGATGGCGGCGTTGCGCGATGCCAAGCAGGTCGACGCGCGCGGTCTTGAACTTAGCGGGGCCAAGGTCAGCGAGGCGGTCGCTCGGGGGCTTTCGGTGATCCAGGGCGATGCCAATAGCGAGCTCGCCGATTATCCCGATCAGGCGTTCGATTATGCGATCCTCAGCCAGACGCTGCAAACCACGTCACGCCCCGATGCGGTAATCGACCAGTTGCTGCGGATCGGGCGAAAGGCGTTCGTCTCTTTCCCCAATTTTGCGCAATGGCGCATCCGGCTGGCGCTGATGTTCGGCGGCCGGATGCCGGTGACCAAGCAATTGCCCGATCGCTGGTATGACACGCCCAACATCCACCATGTGACGATCGACGATTTCCGCTCGCTGCTGGTCGAACGCGGGATCACGGTCGAAGAGCAATGGTTTCTGTCTGGCGACAAGCTGACCAGTGCGGCCGCGGCCAATGTCCGCGCCGATCATGCAGTGTTCCTGCTGCGGCGTTAAAGTAGGGGTTCGCGCAGAGGCGCAAAAGCGCAGGGAGGTCTGAGCGTGTCGCGCCATTTGCGTAAAGCGCTTAATCATCGATGCAGTGTTCCACAGTGCGCTCCGCGCATAGTGCCCCGCCGCACGGCCTTTGCGACTTTGCGCATCTGCGCGAACCTACAGCGCATGCCCCGTGCGATCACGCTTCGTCGCCAGATACCGGGCGTTATGCGGATTGGGCGGCAGTGCGTGCGGCACGCGTTCTGTCACGGTTACGCCTTCAGCCTCAAGGCGCGCGACCTTGTCGGGATTGTTGGTCATCAGCCGGATGCGGTCCTGCCCGAGTAGGCTCAGCATGCGCGCCGCAATCCCGAAATCGCGCGCGTCGATGGCAAACCCGAGCCGCGTATTGGCATCGACGGTATCGAAGCCCTGATCCTGCAATTGATACGCGCGCAACTTGTTAATGAGGCCGATGCCGCGCCCTTCCTGGCGGAGATAGACCAATATGCCCCATCCCGCTGCCGCTATGGCGGCAAGTGCGGCGTCAAGCTGAGGCCCGCAATCGCATTTGAGGCTGCCGAGCACGTCTCCGGTCAGGCATTCGCTGTGCAGCCGGACGAGCGGCGCGTGGCCATCGGGCTGGCCAATGATCAGCGCAACCTGCTCGTTAGCGGCTTCGGGCGTCCGGAACGCGAC
>JANPIQ010000244.1:0-17927 GCA_031425075.1 Sphingomonadales bacterium | reverse complement strand
TGGGCGAATCAATTACCGAGGCCACGCTTGGCCAATGGCTCAAAAAGCCGGGAGAGTCGGTTTCTGCCGATGAGCCGATAGCGAGTTTAGAAACCGACAAGGTCGCGGTCGAAGTCACTGCGCCTGCGGCAGGCGTGATGGGCGCGCTGATCGTGGCCGAGGGCGATACCGTCAATGTCGGTGCAGTTCTGACGACGATCGAGGCGGGTATCGGAGCTCCTGCCGCCGCAGTTCCTGCTGCGGCTTCTCCGGTTCCCACCATGACCACGCATATGAATGCTGATCTGACGCTGTCACCAGCCGTCCGCCGCATCGTGCTCGAAAAGGGCATTGACCCGACGACGATCAAGGGGACGGGCAAAGACGGTCGGCTGACCAAGGAGGATGTGCTCGCAGCGGCGGTTGAACCGGTGGCGCTTGCCACGTCGGCCGCTGTTGCAGAAACTGCTCCGGCACCTGCTCCTGTCCCAAATTCAGCCGATAGCGGCGATCGCACCGAAGAACGCGTTCGCATGACGCGGTTGCGGCAAACTGTGGCGCGGCGCCTGAAAGAAGCGCAGGATACCGCCGCGCTGCTGACCACGTTCAACGATGTCGATATGACAGCGGTGATCGCGGCGCGAGACCGCTTTAAGGAATTGTTTGAAAAAAAGCACGGCGTCAAACTTGGCTTCATGAGCTTTTTCACCAAGGCGGTCGCGCTTGCGGTGCGAGACATTCCTGCTGTGAACGCGCGGATCGATGGCGATGAGATTGTCTATCACAATTATCTCGACGTCTCGGTCGCGGTGAGTGCGCCCAACGGGCTGGTCGTGCCGGTGGTCCGCAATGCCGATGCGAAGTCATTTGCCGAAATCGAAAAGGCGATCGGCGATCTCGGCCGCCGTGCCAAGGACGGCAGCCTGACGATGGAAGACATGGCGGGCGGCACCTTCACGATCTCGAATGGCGGGGTCTTCGGCGGTCTGATGTCGACCCCGATCATCAATCCTCCCCAATCGGCAGTTCTGGGCCTTCACCGCATCGAAGAGCGCCCCGTCGTGCGCGATGGGCAGATCGTGATCCGCCCGATGATGTATCTGGCCTTGAGCTACGACCACCGCCTAATCGATGGCCGCGAAGCCGTCACCTTCCTCGTCGCGGTCAAAAATGCTATCGAAGACCCGACACGGCTTTTGATTGATTTGTGAAATGGCAACCGCTGCACGCAGATTGCTGACCGTTGAGGAATTCCTGGAACTCGAATTTGCTTTCGATGAGGGCGTTTCAGCGCGCATCGAACTCGATAATGGTGCAATTTTGGCAATGGCGGGCGGTAACGCCGATCATTCGCGGATTCAGGGTAATGTGTTTGCAGCGTTGTATCAGAAACTGCGCGGTACTAGTTGTCGACCCCATGGCCCCGACATGGGCGTCCGCGTTCACGACCTGTCGTTGCGTTATCCGGATGTATCGGTGTTTTGCGGTCGTAACAGCCCTGAGGACGGCAAACTGCGGGTTTTCGACAATCCCACGATTATTGTCGAAGTATTGTCGCCGTCAACGCGGCAAAAGGACGAAGGTGTTAAGCTTTGGGAGTATCAAGCGGTGCCGTCTCTCACTGCGATTATGCATATAGACCCCGATGCAGACACCGTCCGCCTGTTGACCCGCAATGCTGGTGGTGGGTGGCAGGATGTCTTCGTGCCGTCGGGAGAAGATACCGTTTTCGACCCGTTGGGGGTAACGCTCACCTGGGCAGAAATTTTCGCTCCCGCTTGATGAAAAGTGCCTCTCTACATGACTGAAACCCTTTATGATCTCATCGTCATCGGCGCGGGCCCGGGCGGCTATGTTGCGGCGATCCGCGCGGCGCAGCTGGGGCTGAAAACCGCGTGCGTCGAGGCGCGCGAGACACTGGGGGGCACTTGCCTCAACGTCGGATGTATTCCGTCGAAGGCGCTGCTGCATTCGTCCGAACTCTATCATGAGGCGCAATCGGGCGAACTGTCCAAGTTCGGGGTCAACTTCTCCGGAGTCAGCCTGAACCTCGATCAGATGCACGCCGAAAAGGCCAAGGCCGTGACTGAGCTGACCGGCGGTATCGAATTTCTATTCAAAAAGAACAAGGTAGACTGGCTGAAGGGCCATGCCGCATTCACCTCGCCGACCAGCGTTGAAGTGGCGGGGCAGAGCTACACCGCCAAAAACTTCATTATTGCTACAGGATCGAGCGTGGCGCCGCTGCCCGGTGTCGATGTCGATCAAAACATCATCGTGGATTCAACCGGCGCGTTGGCCTTGCCCAGGGTGCCTGAACATCTGGTGGTGATCGGCGGCGGGGTGATCGGGATGGAACTCGGCAGCGTGTGGTTGCGGCTGGGCGCCAAAGTCACCGTCGTCGAGTATCTTGACCAGATTCTACCCGGCTATGACTCTGAGGTGCGCAAGGAAGCGGCGAAGATCTTCAAGAAACAGGGTTTTGCGATCCGCACCGGTATCAAGGTCACAGGGGCAAGCACGGCGAATGGGAAAGCCAGCCTGACCGTGGAGCCTGCGGCGGGTGGCGCACCCGAAACGATTGAAGCTGACGCCGTGCTTGTCGCCATCGGACGGCGGCCCAATACCCATAGGCTTGCGCTCGACAAGGCAGGCCTTGCCGCTAACGCAAAGGGCCAGGTCGAGATCGATCACAATTTCCGGACCAGCGTTCCGCATATCTACGCGATTGGCGATGTGGCTCCCGGCCCGATGCTTGCGCACAAAGCCGAAGATGAAGGCGTAGCGGCCGCCGATGTGATCGCGGGCCATGCCGGGATCATCAATCACAATGTTATCCCGGGTGTTGTCTATACGCACCCAGAGATTGCCAGCGTGGGTTTGACCGAGGAAGAAGCGCGATCGCGCGGCGAAATCAGGGTTGGGAAATTTCCCTTTGCGGCAAACAGCCGTGCCAAAACCAACCGCGATACCGACGGATTTGTGAAGATTATCGCAGATGCCAAAAGCGACCGGGTCTTGGGCGTGCACATCATCTCTTCGCTGGCAGGCACATTGATCGCAGAGGCATGTGTGGCGATGGAATTCGGTGCGACGAGCGAAGACATCGCGTACACATGCCACGCGCACCCGACGCATGCGGAGGCGATGAAGGAAGCCGCGATGGCGGTCACGGGCAAGCCGATCCATATCTGATCGCACGAACATGGTTGTGCTAAGGTCTCCCGGTTTCTGGCTGGCCGCGATTGTCATCATTGGTATTGCCAATATGGCGATAGGCGGCGCACCTTCGCATTATCTGGCAGTAAACGCAGCGGCACTTGGCCTCGCGCTGGCGGCAATCGGCCTGATGCCCTCGAACAGTCGTCGCACCTTCCCGCTGGCGATCGCGGTCACGGCCGTTATCATTCTCATTTTGCCGCTGCTGATCGGCCCAGAGGTTACTGGAATGAGACGCTGGGTCGGCTTTGGAGCGGTGCAACTCCATAGCGGTATGCTCGCGCTTCCCGTGCTGGCAGCCGTGTTGCTGCAATTGAAGCCTGTAAACCGGCTGATCCTGATCGCGCTTGCAGCAAGTGCCATTGCGGTCCAGCCCGACCGCGCCAGCGCGATGGCGTTGTTCGCCGCCAGCGGCGCAGTGGTTTATGCGAACAGGTCAGCGGTCAATGCGGCCCAGTTGCTGCTGGCTGCGCTTGCCGTTCTGGCAACATTTGCGCAGCCCGACGTGCTGCAGCCTGTGCGCTTTGTTGAAACCATTCTCTCCGATGCTGCGCGGCATCACCTTGCAGCCGCAGCCATGCTGATAGCCATTCTGGCGGCAACGCTGATCCTTCCTGCTTTGCGATATCCCGATCGTGCCGTGGCGGCGGCGGCTGTCGCGGGCTATGCTGTCGCTTCGCTGATTGGGGCGTATCCCGTGCCGTTGCTCGGCTATGGCGCGTCATCGATCCTCGGCTTCGGGCTGGCAATTGCAGCCGCACGCCGCTCTGTGCCATAGGCCCGACATGCGCCGAACGTTGAACCGCATTCATGTCTGGCTAGGCTGGCTGATCGGTATCCCGTTGCTGATCTGGACGGTTTCGGGGCTGTGGATGGTCGCGCGCCCCCTCGAAGAGGTGCGCGGTGTTCATCTTAAGGCAGACGCGCTAACGCTGAAGCTCGACGGGCCCATCGTCATGCCAGCTTTCCCGGCAGATCATGGCGCGCCGCTCTCGGTGCGGCTTGAACAGCAAGCGATCGGCCCTGTCTGGATTGCGACCTTTGCGCATGGTCATGAAATGCGTGCCGCCGCGGGCGACGGAACTTGGCTGCCCAGAGTGAGCGAAGCCGAAGCCCGCGCGACAGCAGACCGCAGGTATAAGCCCGATGTTGCCATCGTATCGGCCAGTCACAGCCCTGCCGACGCCCCACCGCTCGATCTGCGCCGCGACCGGCCCGCTTGGGGGATCGCCTTTGCCGACGGCGCAAACGTTTACATCGATGCTGATACCGGCAGCCTGCTTGCGATCCGTAGCGCGCAATGGCGCTGGTTCGACGTCATGTGGGGGTTGCACATTTTCGATGTGCAAACGCGTGAAGATACAAGCCATCCGCTGTTGATTGCGTTTGCTGTGGTGGCAGCGCTGGGAACAACGCTTGGGCTGATTTTGCTGCCGCTCGCGTCGCGGCTCAAGACGCGTGCCAGGCCGGGTAAGGCGAGAACAAAACGATGATCAGAAACCTGCTGATCGCAGCGATCCTTGTTGGCACAAGCCCGATAGCGGCGCAGAATGCAAAAAACGATTCTGTCATCGATCATCGCGGAGCCGATGCCGGAATGAACGCGGCCGAGGCCGAGGCGCAGCGCAGTCTGCCACATTTTTTTGCAGCGCCCTCCAAACCGCGCGCTGACGAGACGACATTTCTGCTCAGGCCCAACTTGACCCCCATGGGCGATGCCGAATTCATCTGGGCAAACAATATTGTCATCGGTGGCGATACGATCACCGGCATGCTCGCCAATGCGCCGATTGCGGATGGTTTTGCAAAGGATAAGCGCGTCACGATCGATCGCGCCCTGATCATCGACTGGGGCTATTTTGAGGGCAGTACGATGCTCGGCAATCACACCACGCGGGTGATGTTGAAATCGATGCCACCCGAACAGGCAGCCGAGGTCAATGCCTCACTGGGATGGTGAACCAGCCGCCTGTGGTGGCGGCAGACTTGGCCGATATCGTGCCGCTGCTCGATCTGTTTGGCATTGCCGTGTTTGCCGCATCCGGTGCTCTTGCCGCCGCGCGCCGAAGGCAAACGCTGGTAACCTTTGCTTTTTTCGCGCTGGTGACAGGAACAGGCGGTGGCACCGTGCGCGATCTGCTGATTGGCGCTCCGGTATTCTGGGTAAACGACTGGCGCTTTCCCGCGACCTGTCTTGTAACGGCACTTCTGGTCTGGATCACGCCCTCGCGGCTGTGGAACGATCGTGCGCTCGACTGGTTCGACGCGATCGGACTTGGGGTGTATGCCGTGTTCGGCACATGGAAAGCGATGAGCGTCGGGATCGATCCGCTGCCGGCAGTCATGATGGGCGTGATCACGGCGTGCGTCGGCGGGATCATCCGCGATGTCCTGGCAGGCGAACCCTCCATCCTGTTGCGCCCTGAAATCTATGTGACCGCTGCAGCGCTTGCGGCGGGACTATATGTCGTTCTTATTGCAACCGGGATCGATGGTGCGGTGGCTTCAGTGGCCGGCGCGGCGGCTGGCTTTGGGCTGCGTGGGCTGGCGATACTCCGGGGACTTGCAATCCCGTCGTATCGCCCGCGCGAGTAAGTCGGGTTTGAGGGCCGCCGATTTGCGCATCGTGCCGGGTACAGTATGACACCCGGGCTACACCATAAGGGAACCTCCATGCCCGCAGTCACCGCCAACGGCATCCAGATCGAATATGAAGATCGTGGCGATCCGGGCGTGCCGGTTGTGCTGCTGGTCATGGGCCTCGGGGGCCAGTTGACGCTTTGGCCGGTCGAGCTTGTCGATGCGTTGATCGCGCGCGGGTTTCGAGTGATCCGCTTTGACAATCGTGATATCGGGCTTTCGACCAAGTTCGAAGCGAAGGGCGTTCCCAATATCCGGTCGATGGTGATCAAATCGCTGTTCGGGTTCCGTCCGCGGTCGCCCTATTCGCTGGGTGACATGGCCAATGACGCGGTCGGGTTGCTTGACGCGCTTGGCGTGGGGCAGGCGCACATCGTGGGTGTTTCGATGGGCGGCATGATTGCGCAGCATATCGGCTTTTCGCATCCCGGCCGCGTGATCAGCCTGACGTCGATCATGTCTTCGACGGGCAACCGGCGCCTGCCGCGTGCACGGACCGAGGCGATGAAAGTTCTGGTCGATCGGCCTCGATCAGCGGACCGTGCGGCAATGATCGATTTCGGCGTGATGGCCGCGCGAACAATCGGCAGCCCGGGTTATCCGGCCGAAGAGGCAAAGCTGCGCGATAGCGTATCGCGCAATTTCGATCGCAGCTATTCTCCCACAGGTTTTTCACGACAGATGGCGGCGATCATTGCCGATGGCGACAGGCGCAAGCGGCTGGCAAAGATCGTCGCACCGACGCTGGTCATCCACGGCACAGACGATCCGCTGGTGCCGGCGGCTGCGGCCGAAGATACCGTGGCGCACATCGCTGGGGCCAAATTGAAGCTCATCCCCGGTATGGGCCATGATTTGCCGGTCGCGCTTGTCGAACAGATCGCCGACGCTATTGCCGGCAATGCCGCGCGCTCTGGCAATCCAGCCTGACACCAACAGGAAGTGTGACCGCCGTAGCGTGATCGTGATCCGGGAGATCGATCAGCCGTTGGTGCTAATCCGACTTGTCCAGTGCTCCTGCAATGCGCTGCGTGGCTCACGACAACGCAGCCTCGATCTCGGCGCGGCTGTGCGTTGCGATCGCCTTGCGGTCGGCAAAATCGGCATGGTCGAGCGGCTCGAGGAATTTGAGTGTTGCCATGATGGGGCGCTTGCGGCTCATGACGCGTAATGCGTTGACGCCGACGCTTTCATCTTCGGTCCATGCGATGGCCGCAGCGTCTGCGCCATAATCTATCGCAACGGGTTGAATGCTGATGCCCTCAGGCGGCGGCGCAACCGACGCGATGAGAGACGAGCGGAACGGGAGAAGGTGCGTGCCCGGCCCGGTCGTGCCTTCAGGAAACAGCGCGATCGCCTGCCGGGTGATCAAGGCCGCTGCCAAAGCGTCGCGTTGTGCGCCGACATCGAGTTTGTTGTCGCGCGCGACATAAACCGAATTGTTGAGCGTCGCCATCCAGCCGATTACCGGCCATGGTGCCATATCGCCGCGCGCCACAAACGCGCAGCCGGTCCGTCCCGAAAGCACAAGTATATCGAGCCAGCTGACATGGTTGGCGATGTAGAGCACATTGCGCAAGCGGCGCGGGCCTTCGATACGGATCGTCACCCCCGCCGCCCACGCCGCAAAACGCAGGAATAACCGGCTGAACGGCGAAAAATATGTAAACCGCCTGACAAGAAGGTGAAACGGCAGCAAGACGATCAGCGCCAGCGCAATCACCAGCAGCCGCACATAAGCCCGCATCGCCTCCCTGGCGCTCACGAATCGCGTTCAGTGCGGGCGATCGATTGCGACGCCATAGAGCTCCATCCGGTGATCAACGAGGCGGTATCCCAATTTCTCGGCGATCAGTTTCTGCAGGGCCTCAAGTTCGGGATCGACAAACTCGATCACCTTGCCGGTTTCAACGTCGATCAGATGATCGTGATGCGCCTCAGGTGCAGCTTCATAACGCGAACGGCCATCGCCAAAATCGTGGCGGTCGAGAATTCCGGCCTCTTCGAAAAGGCGAACAGTGCGATATACAGTGGCAATCGAAATGCCGGGGTCGATCGCTGACGACCGCGCGTGAAGTGCTTCGACGTCGGGATGATCTTCGGCTTCGGAAAGAACACGTGCAATCACCCGCCGCTGCTCGGTGATCCGCAGCCCTTTTTCAGCGCATAGCGCCTCGACATCGATTGTTCTGGGCATATCTAAAATCGCGTCCCGGCCATTGGTTCAATCTAGCCCGAAAGCTGTCTAAAGCAATGGCCGGTCCGCGATTTCGGCTTACTTGCGCTTCACGCCGGGCTTGCGCCCGAGCCCTATTTTCTTGGCGAGCGTCCGGCGCTGTTCGGCATAATTGGGCGCGACCATCGGGTAATCGGCGGGCAATCCCCATTTCGTGCGATAATCGTCGGGCGTCATGCCATAATGCGTCATCAAATGGCGCTTGAGCATTTTCAGCTTCTTCCCATCGTCGAGACACACAATATAATCGGGCTTGATCGACGCGCGAACCGAAACCGCAGGCTCAAGCTTGACTTCGGCGACAGGCGCGGGCCCACCAAGTTGGATAAGAGCGCCATGGACGTTGGCAATCAGAACCGGCAGGTCGGATACAGCAACCGAATTGTTGCTGACATGTGCTGCGACAATATCTGCCGTCAGAGTGATAAAGGTTTCGTTGAGTTCATTCAAATCTGTCATGTCTCGCTGCTTTCCGTGTTGTTTTGTGATTGGCCACAGATTTGTTGTGGCTCGTTTGCGACAATTTCGTATCTACGCCTGCCAATCATTGCGTGCAAGTGTCTGCGAACACGGGATTTTGGAGTTCGAGCGCCATGGTGATAGCATCTGTGTAATCGCCCGTTGCGCGGCGGTAGTAATTCTTGCGATATCCTATTTCGTTAAAGCCAAGATGGGCATAGAATCGACGCGCGGGATTATCGGCGCGAACTTCGACAAATATCGAAGCCACGCCCATTGGGTGCGCATATTCGATCAATCCCAAAACCAAAGCACGGCCAATACCCCCGCCTTGATGGATAGGATCGACGGCTAGCAGCAGCAATTCTGCCGCATCGAATATCGTCCGGCAAAGCGCAAAGCCAGCAGGCATATCGCGCACACCTGCGACAAATAATTGTGTTCCAGGAACAATCATGGCTTCGCGCATCTGCGGCAGCGTCCACGCTTCTCCCGACGCAGGATCGAACGCCGCTTGCATAATGGGCATGATCGCTGCCGCTTGCCAGGCCTCGATCCTGTTGACGGCGATCATGCCGCAACTCCGGTCGAGCGCACTTGCGGACGGGCATCGGCGCCACGGCCATAGATCGGGCGCGGCGGGGTGTGCGGCAATTCGGCGACACCGAGCATCGCTCTGGCATCGGCATCGCAACGGCGCGCCTCCCCCCAGCCACGATGCCCCACGAGCGTTTCGGCCGCACTCCCGAGCACCAGCCGACATGATGCCGCCGTTGCAGCCGCATCGATCGCAAGCGACTGGAGCAAAGATGTGGCGCGCCCGTGGGCAAAATCCTGCACGAAAATTTCGCCATGGCCGCCTTCGATCGCAACGCTGACCTGAGGCCAATCGGCATGAGCTGCGATCAGCGCCAGTGAAGGTACGCCATGCGCCACTGCCCCCCATCCCAGCGCAAGCCCGCGCGCTGCAGCAATCCCGACACGCACGCCGGTAAAACTTCCCGGTCCGCAACCGACAATGATTCGAGCGGCACGACCGCCATCGGGGAGTGCGGCGATCCACGGGATTAGCGCTTCGGCATGGCCGCGATTGATCGTTTCGTGGCGCGACGCGATCAGCGCCTCACCTTCGAACAGCGCGATCGAACAGGCCGCGCCCGATGTATCGATAGCCAGCGTCCGCAACGCCTGTTCAGACGATCATATTGAAACGATCGAAGCCCGGGCGGGGCGATCGTTCAAAGATCGTCGCGGGATCGCCGACCCCGAGCGTCGCAATGAAGTTCGACTTTACCGTGGTGCCAGCAAAAAATGCCGCATCGACGGCTTCTGGCGAAAATCCCGACATCGGCCCGGTATCGAGCCCCAACGCGCGCGCTGCCATGATCAGATACGCGCCTTGCAACGATGAATTGCGAAACGCAGTTGCCTCTGACAACGCCGTGTTGCCCACAAACCAGCTGCGCGCATCGGTATGCGGGAAGAGTTCGGGCAGCTGTTCGTAAAATTCCATGTCCATCCCGATGATCACGGTAACGGGCGCTTTGAGAATTTTCTCGGCATTGGCAGCCATTGCGCACGCGGCGAGCTTTGCCTTGGCCGCATCGCTTTGACACCAGACGAGCCGCGCCGGCAGGCAATTGGCCGACGTAGGCCCCATCTTCATCAGTTCCCAGATGGCATCGATCTTATCGTGCGTGACAGGGGCATCGGTATAGCCATTATAGCTGCGCGCTTTGCGAAACAGCTGGTCGACCGCTGCGTCATTGAGGGGTGTGGTCATGCCTGCCGCTCTAGACGCGGAAAATCAGACGGCAAGCACTTCGGTGACTTCAGGGACGTAATGCTTGAGCAGCCCTTCGATCCCGTTCTTGAGCGTCGCAGTCGAGGACGGGCATCCCGCGCACGCACCCTGCATTTTAAGATAGACGATACCTTCGCGGAAGCCGCGGTAGACAATGTCTCCCCCATCGCCTGCCACGGCAGGCCGGACGCGGGTTTCGATCAGTTCCTTGATCTGATCGACGATGTCGGCATCGGCAGGATCGTCGTCGAAACTGGGCTCGGCGGGCACGCTGAACCCAGCCGCAGCGGGTTTGAACAATGGCATTTGTGCGGTGAAATGATCGAGCAACAAGCTGAGTACTTCAGGTTTCAGATCGCGCCAGTCTGCGCCTGGGGCGGCCGTCACCGAAACAAAGCTGTGCCCGAAGAACACGCCGGTGACATCGCCAATTGCGAACAGGGCTTCGGCAAGCGGAGACGCCTCGGCTTCTTCGGGTGTGCCAAAGTCGCGCGTGCCGCTGTCCATGACAGTCCGGCCAGGCAGGAATTTCAGTGTCGCTGGATTGGGCGTGGTTTCGGTTTCGATCAGCATGGGCATCATGTGGACCTTCGGCGCACTCCAATCAACCCGCGCGCAACTTGATCGCATGAAAGACTCGCTTCGTCGCTCGACAGGTGTTGCGGGCAGACGGCGCAGCTAAGCGGCACGCCCATGTTACGTGCGATTGCCTGTGCTCTGTTTCTTGGACTTTCAACGGCGTGCGTTTCTGCGCCGGCCGTAGCGCCGCCACCGCCCAAATATATGGCGCCGCCACCAGTGATCAGGCCGCTCCCGCGCCCGGCGCAGGTCGTCCCGCCACCAAGTGCCGATACGATTGCGCCAGCTGCGATGGAGCAGGGAATCAGCGCGCTTTGGGCCTCTTATCCCGATCGGGCTGGCATTGCCGTACTTCGCGACGGCGCGGCATGGGAAATCGCCCATCGTGGCGGCGAGCCGATGCCACAGCAAAGCGTCTCGAAGCTCTGGGTCGCCATCGCAATTCTGCAGGGCGTCGATCAGCGTCGCTGGTCGCTCTCCGATCCTGTCACTGTCCGGCCTGCCGACGTTACGGTGTTTAGCCGCGCGGCACGGGGCAAAGTCGGCGCAAACGGGTGGCAGACCAGCATAAGTGAATTGCTGAACTTGATGATGACGCGCAGCGACAATACCGCCAATGACGTGCTGTTGCGGCGCGCAGGTGGGCCCGAGGCGATCCGGGCAATGCTGTCCGCCAAGGGGTTATCGGCGATCCGCTTCGGCGGAGGCGAACATCTTTTGCAGGCAGGCACGGCCGGGCTGGCTTGGCGCGAGGAGTATCGGCGGGGCCAAGCGTTTCAGACGGCACGTGCGCAACTGTCTGAAGCCACCCGCCGCACCGCAATGGACAGGTATATCGCCAACCCACCCGATGGTGCCACGCCGCTGGCAATCGCGCGCGGGCTGCTGCGGTTGAAGCGTGGCGAATTGCTTTCGCCTGCCTCGACGCGGCTGCTGCTCCGGCTGATGACCGATTCGGTGACCGGCAGAGCGCGGCTGCGCGGCGGCACACCGCCCGATTGGCAATTGGCACACAAGACGGGCACCGGGCAGGATCATGCCGGGCGCACTGCAGGCTATAACGATATCGGGCTGATGACCGCACCCGATGGCACGACCTATGCCGTCGTCGTGATGATTGCCGAAGCCTATCGCCCGATCGCCGAGCGCCAGCGGCTGATGCAGGGCGTGACGGCAACGGTGGCGGCAAATCACGTGCGGTAGGGTTTAGTCGACCGCAATTCTGACCACCTTGACCTGTGAGTAATCCAGCCCCGCTTATGGTGGGGAGCACTGGGCTTGTCGAAGGCCATATCGAACCATAGAACAGCGCGGTCCTTCGAGACGCCATTTCGGCAAGCTTGATGGTTCCTTAGGATGAGCGGCTTGGTCTAAGGGTCCAGGGGTACACAGATGAAGTGGCCGTGGCTTTGAAACCCAACCTTCCCATCGCCAACCCTGCACAGCCTTGCTAAGCCCCGCGCAACATGACCGAACAGCAGCATCTCTATCTCGTCGATGGTTCGGGATATATTTTCCGCGCCTATCACCGCCTCCCCCCGCTGACGAATGTTCGGGGTGAGCCTGTGGGTGCCGTCTACGGCTATACCACGATGCTCTGGCGGCTCGCCGATGCGCTCCACAAGGCCGACGGGCCAACGCATATGGCAGTGATCCTTGACGCATCGAGCATCACCTTTCGCAACGATCTGTACGATCAATACAAGGCGCACCGCCCCCCGCCGCCTGAAGATCTGGTGCCGCAGTTCCCGATGATCCGCGACGCCACGCGCGCGTTTTCGCTGCCGTGCATCGAGGAACAGGGTCTGGAAGCAGACGATCTGATCGCCTGCTATACCCAGGCGGCGGTGGCCGCGGGCTGGAAAGTCACGATCGTTTCGACCGACAAGGATCTGATGCAGCTGATCGTTCCTGACAAGGTCGACATGCTTGATACGATGAAGAACGAACGGCTGGGGCCGCATGCCGTGTTCGAGAAATTTGGCGTAGGTCCTGAAAAGCTCGGCGAAGTGCTCGCACTGATGGGCGACAGTGTCGACAATGTGCCGGGGGTACCGGGAATCGGGCCCAAGACCGCCGCCAAGTTGATCCAGGAATTTGGCGATGTCGAAGCAGTCCTCGCCGCTGCGCCTGACATGAAACCGTCGAAAATGCGTGACAATCTAATCGAACATGCCGCGATGGCGCGGCTCAGCCGAGTGCTGGTCGAACTCAAATGCGATGCATCGCTGCCGATGGCGTTGGATGATCTGAAACTGGGGGAAATCCCCGAACCGCCATTGCGCGCGTTTCTGGAAGATCATGGGTTCAACTCGCTGCTCAAGCGGCTGGGCGGACCAATCCCGGCAGACCGGCAATCGGCGAACCTGATTGCGCAAAAGGCGCGGACGGCAGATGACACAATGCTGCAAGCTCCGGCATGGACGGCAGCCCCGCAGAGTTTCGATCTCGAGGCCTATGACTGCGTCCAGACCGAGGCGGACCTTATCGCCTGGATCGAGCGCGCGCGGGTTGCAGGGACAGTGGCGTTCGATACCGAAACCGATGGGCTTGACCCCATGCAAGCCAATCTGGTGGGGGTGAGCCTGTGTGTCGGCCCCAATCAGGCGTGCTACATCCCGCTCGCGCATGGCGGCACTGACCTGCTATCCGAATCCCCTGAGCAGGTGCCGATGGCGCGGGCAATGGGATTGCTTGGCGACCTGTTTGCCGATCCCAGCGTGCTCAAGATCGCGCATAATGCGAAATATGATGTCAATGTGCTGGCGCGGTATCTCCCCTCACCCCCTCGCGGGGAGACGCGTTTGATCGCCCCCCTTGATGATACGCTCGTGATGAGCTTCGACCTCGATGCCGGGAAGCATAATCACGGGATGGACGAACTGGTGCACGCGCATTTCGGTCACACGTGCATTTCGTTCAAGTCGCTTTGCGGAACCGGCAAGAAACAGCTGACCTTCAACCAGATCGCTTTAAAAGATGCGACGCGCTACGCTGCCGAGGATGCCGATGTCACATATCGGTTGTGGTGCGCGCTGAAGCCGCGGCTGCCGCGCGAGTCGGCGACACGGGTTTATGAGCGGGTGGATAGACCGCTGGTTTTCGTGCTCGCCGCGATGGAGCGCGAAGGCATCAAGGTCGATGCACGTGAACTGGCGGCGATGTCGAAGGAGTTTGCCGAAACCGGCGCCGTGCTCGAAATCGAGATCCACGAACTGGCTGGGCAAAGCTTTGCGGTGGGAAGCCCTAAGCAGCTGGGCGAAATCTTGTTCGGCAAGCTTGGATTGAAAGGCGGCAAGAAGGGCAAGACTGGGGAGTTTTCTACAGACGTCACCGTGCTCGAACGGCTCGCCGACGATGGCGCGGAGATCGCGCGCAAAGTGCTCGAATGGCGGCAACTGTCCAAACTGCGCTCGACCTACACCGAGGCATTGCAGCAACAGATCAACCCCAAAACCGGCCGCGTCCACACCAGCTACAGCCTGTCGGGCGCGCAAACCGGGCGATTGTCGTCGAATGATCCAAACTTACAGAACATCCCGATCCGCACTCCCATCGGACGACGCATCCGTGAGGCGTTCGTTGCCGAGCCGGGCAATGTCCTGCTCAGTGCCGATTACAGCCAGATCGAGCTCCGGCTCGCCGCGCATATGGCCGATGTGCCTGCGTTGAGGGCCGCGTTTGCCAATGGCGATGACATCCACAGCCTGACCGCGCAGGAGCTGTATGGCGAGGTCAATCGCGACACGCGCGGCAAGGCGAAAACGATCAATTTCTCAATTCTCTACGGCATTTCGCGCTGGGGGCTGGCGCAGCGCATGGGCACCAAGCCCGACGAGGCGCAAGACCTGATCGACCGCTATTTCGAACGCTTCCCCGGCATCCGCAGCTATATTACAGAAACGCTGACGAGCGCGAAGGAACTCGGCTATACCACGACACTGTTCGGGCGGAAAACGCATTTCACCCGGATCAATGCCCCCAACCAGACCGAACGCGCGGGCAGCGAACGCGCTGCGATCAACGCGCCGATCCAGGGAACGAGCGCCGACATTATCAAACGCGCGATGGTGCGGATGATGCCTGAATTGGCTGACGCCGGACTGCATGAGGTGAAGATGTTGCTTCAGGTGCATGACGAACTGGTATTCGAACTGCCCGAAGGTGACGTTCCTGCCGCATCGCCGATCATCGAGCGCGTGATGGCCGACGCAGCGGAGCCGCTGGTCAAGCTCAGCGTGCCGCTTGGCGTCGAAATCGGCATAGGCAAAAACTGGGGCGCCGCGCATTGATCAAATCCTCCCCGGAACGGGGAGGGGGACCGCGTTTTCGCGGTGGAGGGGCCGGTTTCCGCCTCGACCGGCCCCTCCGTCACACGCTTCGCGAGCGCCACCTCCCCGTTCCGGGGAGGAACTAAATGACCACCGACATAGAAGCTCTCGCCAAAGGCGGACGGACCAACGTTGCGGGCTTTTTTATTCGGCTGATCGCGCGCATCCCGTTCCTGATCGTGGGCGGGCAATGGTATGGGGCCGAAGCGCTCGGACGGCTCGCCTATGCGATCATCGTGCTGGAATTTGCCGCGCAGATCGCGACGCTGGGATTGAAGCGCGGGCTGGCGCTCCACATGGCAGGCGATGGCAAAGACAATGGCGCGTGGGACGCACTGGTGGTGGTCGGGGTTGCGACGTTGATCCCTGTTGCGCTGCTGATGACGGTGCCGCAGATCATGTTCCCCAACAGTGCGATCCGGCCATTGGATTATCTGTTGCCGCTGCTGATTGTCCCGTCGATTGCCGCAACCGAAGTGATGCTGGCAGCGCTTGCATATCGCTTCAATGTCAGGGCGACCGTAACCGCGCGCGCCATCGTCGAACCGTGGACGATCAGCATTGCCGCGATCGGCCTGTGGTGGGTTGCACCGGGCGAAGCGCTGATCGTCGCCTATCTTTTCTCGATCGTTTTCGCGTTGATTGCGGCGGGAATTCCGTTCCTGCGCACCTATGGCCTGCCAAAACAGTGGAAACCGCGGCCTACCGAATTGTTCGCGCTTGCTCGCCGCAATGCCCCATTGGCCGCTGCCGATGCGATCGAATGGGGATCACGCCGCCTCGATATTGCGATCCTCGGGCTGTTCGTGTCGCCGGCCACGGTCGGGATTTACTGGGTCGCGCAGCAGATCGCATCGCTGCCGCTCAAGCTCAAGACCAGTTTTGATCCGGTGCTCGGGCCCGTTATCACCCAAAAACTGGCGGAGGGTGACAGGGGCGCGGTCGCACGCCAGATCAGCCAGGTGGGGTTTTGGATATTGGCAGCGCAGGTCGGCGTAGCGCTTGCACTGGGGATTCCGGCACAAGCCTTGCTCGGGCTGATCGGGCCGGGGGGCAGCTTCATCGGCGGCACCGCAGCACTGGCGTTGCTCTTGTTCGCCGAAGTGGTCGCATCGCTTGCGGTCGTCAGCGAGGCTGCGCTGGTTTATGTCGCGCGGTATCGCAATATGCTGGCGTCCTTCTGGGTGATCGGGCTGCAAGCCGTTCTGTCGGTGGCCATCATCATGTCGTTGCGCGCGCAAGGCTTTGGCGAGCCGTGGCTCGCAGCGGGTGCAGCAGGCGCGCTGGTAATCGCGCTCGCCATGGGGTCGGCCATCAAATCGCGGATGGCGGCACAGATACTCGATGCGCCCGTATCGGTATGGCGCTGGCCGATCGTGCTGGCGGCGGCGGCGGCGATTCTTGTCGGGCAGATTTTCATTCGCACGCCCGAATGGGTCGAGCTCGCCATCGGCGCGCCTGCGATCCTCGGCGTCTATTGCTGGATCATCTGGACGCGCGGGTTTCGCGAAGATGATCGCGCGCTGTTCAGGAAGGCGACGGGGTAGCGCCTTAAATCCCCGCCAGCAGCCGTTGCGCCGCTTTCAGATGCGGCTTGTCGATCATCTTGCCATCGAGCCCCAGCGTTCCTGCCCCCGGATTGGCGGCAAAGGCATCGACTATCCGGCGAGCGTGCGCGATCTCTGCCTCGGTCGGCGAGAAGGCCGCGTTGATCACTGCAACCTGATCGGGATGGATCGCAAGCCGCCCGACAAACCCGTCGCGCCGCGCGGCACGGCAGTCCGCCGCAAGACCTGCCAGATCGCGGAAATCAGCGTGGAGCGTATCGATCGGCGCAACGCCTGCCGATGCAGCGGCAAAAAGGCACAGGCTGCGGACGATGCGATAAGGCTCGGTAAAGCCGCCGCTCTCATCGCGATTGGCAGTCGAGCCGACCGCTGCTCCCAAATCCTCGGCGCCCCAGGTTAGCGCAATTAGCCTCGGGTGCGGCGGCGTGTAACTCGCCAGTCCGAACACCGCGCGCGGGGTTTCAGTGGCGACAACCGCGATCTTGACCGAACCTAAAGCCAATCCGCGCGCAGCTTCGAGCGCGTCGAGTTTTGCCCCAATGGCAGCAATGTCTTCCCCACCTTCAGCCTTGGGGATGAGCAACGCATCAAGGCCCGGGCGCACGACGGCATCAAGATCGGTGTCGAACAGCCCGCTATCGGCAGCATTGGGCCGCACGAACAATGCCCAGTCGCGCGGCGCGGTATCGATCATCGACGCGACATGCGCGCGCGCTTCGGCTTTGGCCGCGAGCGCCACCGAATCTTCAAGATCGAGGATCAGCGCATCGGCCCCGGTCCCCTTCGCCTTCTCAAGCTTGCGGGCGCTATCCCCCGGCACAAACAGCAGCGAGCGCAGCCTCATGACCGCTTCATCATCAGCGCACTGCGCACCGTGCGGCAGATTATCTCGTCGCGCTGGTTGAAGCCTGTGTGTTCGAAGGTGACAATGCCCTGCGTCGGTCGAGACACACTTGCGCGGATCGCCTTGACCTCGGTTTCGGCACGGATTGTGTCTCCAGCAAAAACCGGCTTTGGAAACACCGTGTCAGCCATCCCCAGATTGCCAATCGTCGTGCCAAACGTCGTATCTTGCACCGACAACCCGATGACAAGGCCAAGCGTGAACAGCG
>JANPIQ010000243.1:0-3327 GCA_031425075.1 Sphingomonadales bacterium | reverse complement strand
GATTTACGCCGTTTTATGGGTATTGGCGTTTTAGTAGGCTTACACTGGATTTGTTTTTATGGAGCGATTAAATTATCAAACGCTTCTATTGCTTTAATCGCTATGGCAACTACTTCGTTTTTTACTTCTTTCCTGGAGCCTTTCGTATTGCGTCAGCGCGTAAAATGGTTTGAAATTGCTTTAGGGGTGTTGATTATCCCTGGTATGATTTTGATTGTAAATAGTACCGATTTTTCTAAATTGAATGGGTTGTGGATAGGATTGCTGGCTGCTTTTTTAGCGGCTTTATTTGCAACCTTGAATAAGAAATGGATGGGAAATTATCGAGTGTTAGAAATCACTTTTTTGGAATTAGGAACCGCCTGTTTGTTTTTAAGTGCTTTACTACCTTTTTATTTTCTACTTACCAAAGATACCCTTTCGAGCTTATTGCCTTCTCCAACGGACTGGTTGTATTTGCTCGTATTGTCCTTACTTTGCACCACGCTGGCTTATGTGCTGGCGTTGCGCTCTTTAAAACACCTTTCCGCGTTTGCTTCTAATCTAACAGTAAATTTAGAACCTGTATATGGAATTACCTTAGCGTGGCTTATTTTGGGAGAGAATGAAGAATTGACGAGTGGGTTTTATTGGGGTGGAGCAATTATTTTATTGGCAGTATTTAGTTATCCGCTTTTGAAAAGGAAGATAGGAGGATAGGAAAATGGGAAGATAGAAGGACAAAATTTAGCAAAATCCCATCCTCCTATCTTCCAATCCTCCAAGTTCACGCTTCTTTCGGCGTTACCGTCTCCGTCGGTTCGCTCGGAGCTGCCGGGTGCGGCAAACCATTTTGATGCGCCAGTGGATCTATTCCATAAGGACGCTTACCAATCAGTCGCTCTACATCCGCTTTATGAATTACTTCTTTTTCCAGCAAAGCATTTGCCAATAGCTCTAGTTCCCGTCGATGTTCTCCTAACAATAATTGTGCACGATCATACTGTTCATCCAACAGACGACGCACTTCGCTGTCAATGATTCGGGCAGTATCTTCAGAATAGGGGCGCTGCATAAATTGATCTTGTGACAAGCCATAGAAAGACACCTGACCAACATTCTCATTCATACCAAAAACGGTGACCATACTATATGACATTCGAGTTACCTGATCAAGGTCATTTTGCGCACCAGTAGAGATTTTGCCAAACACCAGTTTCTCCGCAGCACGCCCACCAAAAGTCATACAAATCCGGTCTAGCAATTGCTCGGTGCGGGTGATGTATTCTTCTTTTGGCAAATATTGGGCGTAACCCAGCGTACCAATACCCCGTGGCACAATGGTAACTTTGACTAGCGGCGCAGCGTGTTCCAGGTACCAGCCACAAATAGCGTGTCCGGCTTCATGGTAGGCAATAATTTTCTTTTCATCGGGGGAAATGAGTTTGTTTCGCTTCTCCAAGCCACCAATTACGCGGTCGAGCGCAGAGTTGAAATCATCCATATCCACCATCTTCTTATTACGGCGGGCGGCAATCAAGGCAGCTTCGTTACAAACATTTGCAATATCAGCACCAGCAAAACCGGGCGTCATTTCTGAAAGTGCATATGCGGTTACATCTGGTGCTTTTTTGATATTTTTTAGGTGAACGCTAAAAATCGCTTCGCGACCCCGCAAATCTGGTCTTTCAATTCCAATCTGACGATCAAAACGTCCTGGACGCAACAAAGCGCTATCTAATACATCCGGGCGGTTCGTAGCAGCCATCAAGATTACTCCTTTATCGGTACTAAAACCGTCCATTTCTACCAGCAACTGGTTCAAAGTATTCTCACGTTCGTCATTACCCCCCTGTACTCCATTTCTACCTCTTGCCCGACCAATCGCATCAATTTCATCTATAAACACAATACAAGGTGCTTTTTCCCGAGCCTGCTTAAATAAATCCCGCACTCGTGATGCACCCACTCCCACAAACATTTCTACAAAGTCAGAACCAGAAATAGAGAAAAAAGGGACATTTGCTTCGCCTGCTACTGCCTTTGCCAACAAGGTTTTACCCGTTCCCGGAGGACCTACCAGCAGTACGCCTTTCGGAATTTTACCACCCAGTGCGGTATATTTCTTTGGGTTTTTCAAAAAATCCACCACTTCCATCACTTCCTCTTTGGCTTCGTCCAGACCAGCTACATCCTGAAAGGTGATATTAACTTTTGTATTTTGATCAAAAAGCGTTGCTTTCGACTTCCCAATATTGAAGATTTGCGCACCTGGACCAGCACCGCCGCCGCTCACCCGACGCATGATAAATACCCAAATGAGGATAATCAGCGCAAAAGGAATAAGCCAGCTCAATAGCTGTGGAATCCAGTTCGTTTTTGTTTTTGCAATCGGATAAATGATTTCGTTTCGATCAATACCTGCTCTTAATTGAGTTTCTTTCACAAACTCCAAAAAAGCATCTACCGAGGGGACTTCCTGCCAATAATGGTAACGATCCCCACTCAGATTACTTTTAGCTGCATCCGAATACTGCGAATCATCTAAGGCTTCTCTCTTCAAATAGATATAAGCGGTATTCTTATTGAGAATTTCAATTTTCTCAATATCCCGATCCGCCAATAATTTCTCCAGGCGATTAGTCGAGATTTGATCCTTTTGGGCATCCATTGTGCTATAAATCTGCAAGCCCAAAAGTACGAGGACGATAATACCGTATATCCAGAAGGTGTTAAATCCGCCGCTCGGTTTACCTTCCTTATTATTGTTACTATTATTATTATTCTCCATTTAAAAAACACATTTACTGATTGACATCTAAAAGGCTTCTTTTGGATAGAAACGCAGCGAATGGAATTTCGTTGCTAATTCTCGACAAATAGCCAGATTTAGGCTATAAATTTTCATATTCCGTAGTAATCCCATCACTCCAGAGGTCTTCCAATTCATAAAAACTTCTGGTTTCTTTATGAAAAATATGCACCATTGTAGAAAAGTAATCCATACAAATCCAGCGGGCATGGCGCTGCCCCTCTATATGAGAAGGACCCGTATGCATTTCTTCCTTCATGCGCCGGTGTATATTGTCGGATATGGCTTTTACTTGCGTAGTCGACTCCCCTTCACATATTACAAAAAATTCTGCTGGAGCATCTTCCAAATGTCGCAAATCCAGCTGCACCACATTTTTTCCCTTAATATCCTGAATACTATCAATAATCAGGTTGTTCGTTTCTTCTGCCGAGTGTTTCTGCGGCATTATTTTGATTGATGAATTCAAATTCAGAATTTATTAGTTTTGCAAATACGTAACACAGACTTTAGCCTGATCATTACGTGATTAAAAT
>JANPIQ010000242.1:0-13883 GCA_031425075.1 Sphingomonadales bacterium | reverse complement strand
CAGTGATGGCATTGCCCGCATCCGCGGTGCGTTCGCTATCGGCGGCGCGCTGCTCATTTGACGTGATCGTCAGCAATGACGGCGGTGGCTCTGCCCCGAACCGCACACAGCCGGATAAGGCAGTGGCGACGATGATGAGTGCAATGGCATGTTTCACTTTTCAGCCCTCCCAGGCTTGTAATCGGGCAATGCAGGCGATCCAAGCAGTGACCCTGCCCCGCCCTGATCGAGCTTTTGCGCTACCGATCCGAGCGATTCGGACATCGACCGCAGATCGCGGACCAATTGCCCGACTTCGGGGATCGTCTGTTTCGAGAATGCCTGAACGCCCGGCCGCGCGTCGGCGAGCACAGCATCGAGGCTGGCCATGCTTTTCTGCGCCGACGCTGCGGTTTTGCGCAGATCCTCGATCATTGGCCGCCCGCTTTCGTTGAGCAAGGTGTTCGTCGTTCCCGTCAATGCCGACAATTGCTGCGCGGCAAGCCCTGCCTGACGGATGGTCTGGCGCGTTTCGGCAAGCGTTGCGTCGAGCTGAGGCCCGTTCCGCGCGAGCGACGCTGTAAGCCGGTTGGTGTTTTCAAGGATGCCCGAAAAGCTCTTCTGGTTTTGATCGTTGAGCAATTCGGTCAGCCGTTCGGTCAGCGACGATAATCGTTCGAGCAGCTGCGGCGCGTTGTTCAGCAATGCACCAAGCCCGGTCCGCTTGGTGGGGATCACAGGCACGCCCGCAGGACCGCCGTCGATAATTGGTGGGGCACCCTTGACCGCGCCGTCGAGCAGGATGGTAGATGGCCCGGTGAAGCTGCCTTGCAGGCTGGCGGTCGTTCCCTGTAGGATTGGCGTTTCATCCTTCACCGCCACGCGAACTCGGACAAAGCCGGGATCGGCGCGCCACAATTCGATCTTGCGCACTTCACCCGACGGAACACCTGCATATGTGACGGTCCCGCCTGTCGCGAGGCCCTCGACCGATTGCTGGAAGAAAATGTCATACTCGCGCATGCGGCCGCCGCTCAGCCCGGCAATCCAGACGACAAAGCCAAGCAGCCCGATCAGGAGGACCAGCACTACCGAGCCGACGAGGATCTGGTTCGAACGCGTTTCCATTGGCCTATCTTGCCCCTGTTGTGCGGTTGGCTTCAACCGAAGGTTTTGCAGCGCGGCCGCGCGGCCCGTTGAAATATTCCTGAATCCACGGATGGTTCAGCGCGAGCAATTCCGGGATCGTGCCGACGGCGATCAGCTTTTTGTCTGCAAGCACGGCCACCCGGTCGCAAATTGCATAAAGCGTGTCGAGATCGTGCGTGATCAAAAACACGGTCAGCCCGAGCGTTTTTTTAAGGCTCAATGTCAGTTCATCGAAGGCCGCCGCGCCAATCGGATCGAGCCCTGCGGTCGGCTCATCGAGGAACAGCAATGCGGGATCGAGCGCGAGCGCGCGCGCAAGACCTGCACGTTTTCGCATTCCGCCGGACAATTCCGACGGATATTTCGGTCCTGCGTCAGGCGGCAGTCCTGCCATCACGACCTTGTACGAGGCAATTTCATCGAGGAGATCACCCTTGATCGCCGGATAATATTCACGGATTGGCACCTGAACATTTTCGGCAACGGTCAGCGTTGAAAACAAAGCACCGCCCTGAAACAGCACGCCCCACCGGCGCCTGATGTCGAGTGCCTCGCTTTCATCCTTGTCGATCATCGATTCGCCGAAGATATCGACGGTGCCTTCGTCAGGATGCTTGAGACCGATAATCGAGCGCATCAATACCGATTTTCCGGTACCAGATCCGCCGACAACGCCCAGAATTTCTCCAGTCCTGACCTCAAGATCGACGCCGTCATGGATCACCGTATCGCCAAAACGGTTGACGATCCCGCTGACCCGGATCGCGACTGGGTTAGATAAGTCCATCAATTCCACCCGACCGAGGTGAAGAACACCGCGAAAACCGCGTCGAGCACGATAACAAGGAAGATTGCCTGCACCACGGCCGAAGTCGTTTTAAGGCCGACCTCTTCGGCATTGCCTGCAACAAGCATGCCCTGGAAACAGCCAGTCATCGCAATGATCGCGCCGAATACCGGCGCCTTGATCAATCCGACCCAGACATCGGTGATAGGGACGACTTCGGCAAGGCGCTGGATGTAGCTGTCAGGCGCAATGCCGAGCGATACCCAGCACAACAACCCGCCGCCCACGATCGACATGAACATCGCAAAAAAGCCAAGCAACGGCATCATGATGATCGTGGCAAGCAGTCGTGGCAAAACCAGCGCCTCGATCGGCGAGACGCCGATTGTCCGCATGGCATCGACCTCCTCGGTCAGTTTCATCGTGCCGATCTGCGCAGCAAACGCCGATCCCGACCGCCCTGCCACCATGATGGCGGTCATCAGCACGCCCAATTCACGCGTCGTGATCCGGCCGATCAGGTTGATCGTCAGCGATTCGGCCCCGAACTGGGCCAGTTGAACGGCACCTTGCTGGGCAATCACAATCCCGATCAGGAAACTCATCAGCCCAACGATCGCCAGCGCGCGGACGCCGACCAGTTCAAAATGCTGGATGACGGCATTGTAACGAAACCGCGACGGGTGACGGATCACGCTGGCAACTGCAATCATGATCGCGCCTAGAAATCCAAGAAGACCCTGCAGCGTCCTGAACGCTGCAATCGTCGCTTCACCGGCCTCGGCCAGAACACGGGTGAAACTGTTTTCGGGCTCGGGCCGCATTTTGACGAGCTGATCCGATTCAGCGACCTGAGCGAGCAGCTCGCTCCCATCGCTGTTTGCGCCAGTGACTGGCGCTGCGAAACGTTTTGACAATTTGTGAATCAGCCAGGCACCGACTGTGTCGATCCGTTCAACGCCCGAAATATCGATTTTGGCGACGCTACCGTCAAGCGTATCGAGCTGGCTGGGAAGATCGCCGACCCGCGCAAGCGTCAGCCGTCCGGTAAAGCGCAAGACCCTGCCTTCAGCGGTTTCGACGTCTTCAAACTCAGGCACGGCGATCATCTGCACGACACTGCGGGATTATTGACTTACCGGCAAGCTGCAACCCGATTAAGGCATCTGCATGATCTGGCCAGCATCGCCCCGGCGCACAGTCTGTCATTACCCCCATAGCGACTCGAAACCGGGCGCTGCACATATTGTTCCTGACGAAAGCACGCCATGAAACGCAGAATATTGTTAACCGGTGCAAGTCGAGGCATCGGCGCTGCCATTGCCAATCGGCTTGACGGCCATGCTTTGGTTCACGCCGTAGGCAGCCGAGAGGGCGATCTGGCAGACGCAGAAACGCCCGCACGTCTCTGGAACGCAGCGTGCGCCGCCATGGGAGGCGTTGACGCGTTGATCAACAATGCCGGTTTGTTCGAGGCCAATCCGATCGACACGAACGACGCGACCTGGCTCGCCAGCTGGGATCGGACGATGGCGATCAACCTGACGTCTGCCGCGCAACTGAGCCGCTTGGCAGTTAATCACTGGCTCGACACCGGCTGCACCGGCCGCATCGTCAATATCGCCAGTCGAGCCGCACATCGCGGAGACAGCCCGGCGCATTGGCACTATGCGGCGGCCAAAGGCGGGATGGTGGCGATGACGAAAACGATCGCCCGGGCGTATGCGGCAAAGGAAATATACGCCTTTGCGATCTGCCCGGGGTTTACGATGACGGGCATGGCAGACGATTATCTGGCGAGCCGCGGCGGCGATAAACTGCTCGCCGATATCCCCCTAGGTCGCGTGGCGATGCCCGAAGAGATCGCCGAAATCGCACGCTGGTGCGCGCTCGATGCCCCTCCTTCGATGACGGGCGCCATCCTCGATGCCAACGGGGCCAGCTATGTTCGCTAGGATGGCAGCAGCCGCGATCACTGTCGCGATTGCAGGTTGCGCACCGCTTCCTCCTATTGATCAGCAAGCTGCGCGAGCAGCGCTTGCCGATTCATGCGCAACGCGGGATGGCTGGAGCGATCCAGCGCCTCCTGCAACGATCTTTGCAAACGTCCATTATGTCGGCACGTGCGGGATCACCGTCCTGTTGGTGACAAGCGCACAAGGCCATATTCTGATCGACGGCGCAACGGCTGAAGCTGTACCTTCGATCCTCGCCAATATCCGCACACTGGGTTTCGATCCGGCTGACGTGGAAATCATTATAGGCAGCCATGAACATGTCGATCATATGGGCGGCTTTGCAGCATTGAAAGCTGCGACTGGCGCAAGGGTGCTGGTCAGTGCGGCTGCCAAACCTGTCACTGAATCAGGAAGGGTCGATCCCGCCGATCCGCAAGCCGGGATCCTCCCCGATATGCAGCGTGTGACGATCGATGATGTGATTGAGGATGGTCAGGTCATCCGTGTCGGCAAAGTGTCGCTTACCGCTGTGGCAACGCCCGGACACACCAGCGGCGGGACAAGCTGGCAGTGGCGGTCGTGCGCGGGCGCACGCTGCGCCACTATCGTCTACGCCGACAGTCTGAGTGCCGTGTCCGCCCCGGCATACCGCTTTACCGACCATCCAGAGCGGGTTGCACCATTTCGCGCGACCTTTGCCCGCGTGGCATCGCTCGAATGTGACATTCTCATGACCCCGCACCCGTCTTCCAGCGACCTGTTCGCAAGGATACGGGGCACAATGCCCTTGGTCGATCGCACGGCCTGCCGAAGACTTGCAGATACCATGCGCAAGCGGCTCGACGACCGGCTTGCGAGCGAAATCAGCGCAGAAAAAGGGCGATCGATAACGCCGTCCCGATAACGACGATAGAAAGCTTGAGCGCGCTTTCGTTGACGCGGGCGAGAACCACATTGCCCAGCGCACCGCCCACGATGGCGCCAGTGCCGACGACGAGCGCTTTTTTCCATGCGACGTCAGGCGAGAATAGGAAGAGCGCAAGAGCGGCCACGTTGATCAGCGCGGCAAGCGCATTTTTGGTGGCGCTCGCAGAGCGGATCGCCAGACCGGCAGCGGTCAGCACCGTCACCAGGATGATGCCGTTCCCGCCACCAAAATAGCCGCCATAGATCGAACTCAAAAACAGTCCGATGCCAGACAATGATGGGGCCATCGGGGCTTTGACTTCGACAGGTTTCGGCCCGAAGGCACCCCATGCAAATAATGCGGTCGCGACGAGGATCAACCACGGAACCAAGGCTTCGAACGTGGCCGCGGGCGTTACAAGGATCAGTTGCGCGCCCGCCAGCCCGCCTGTAATCGCAATCGCGAGCATCAGCCAGGCCGGCAATCCGGGCACGCCGGCAACGCCTTTGCGCCCACCCCACGCCGTCGTCACCTGGCCCACCGAAAGCGCGACAGTCGATGTGATGTTCGCCACCCGCGCATCGAGCCCTGTAAAAATCAGAGCGGGCAGCGTTATAAACGATCCCCCACCTGCAACCGCATTCTGGACACCTGCCCATAACCCAGCTGCCAAAAGGATCGCCCATTCCATACTTGGGCCGCTATGCCATTCCCAAGGGCGCGCCAACCCCGTAACGCGCCGGGCATGACGCAAAGCTGGAAACTCACCCTTCCCTGCACCCGTGCAGAGGCAGAGATGCTGACCGCAGATTTCGAAGCGCTGGCGATGCTAGATCCGCCGCCGGCGATCATCACGCGCGAACCCGATGAGACGCGCCCCGATGTGTGGGAACTCAACGCCTATTTCGAAGGACGGCCCGATGCGCGGAGTGTGGCATTGCTTCAGTCGATGCTTCCCAGTGCGCGGAGGGCAAGGCCCAAGCTCGAAACTCTTCCCGACGAGGATTGGGTTACCGTCAGTCAGGCGGGGCTTGAGCCGGTTCATGCAGGTCGTTTCTATATCCACACAGCAACCAATAAGGGCCGCCTTCCGCGCGGTGCTACGGTGTTCCGGATCGAAGCGAGCCAAGCGTTCGGGACCGGGGGGCACGCGACCACCGCCAATTGCCTGACTATGCTAGATGCGATGCGCAGGCGAGGCATGCGCGCAATTGACATCGCCGATATCGGCACAGGCACCGGCGTGCTGGCATTTGCTGCACATAGTCTTTGGCCGCAGGCACGGATCATCGCATCGGATATCGATCCCAAAAGCGTTGCGATCGCCCGTGAAAATGCCGTGATCAACGCTCTGCCGACTGGTCAGCTTCCCGGTCGCGTCGCGCTGGTGACCGCATCGGGCGCAGACCACCCGGCGATCCTTGCCCGCGCACCGTTCGATCTTATTATCGCCAATATCCTGGCTGGGCCATTGATCGAACTGGCCCCGGCATTTGCAAGCCTTTCTCGTCCCGGCGCAAGCGTGGTTGTTGCAGGATTGTTACAGGCGCAGGCCAGCGCCGTCGCTTCGGCATTCCGCCGCGCGGGTTTTCGCCTTGCCGAGGTGGCAGGGGCGGACGAATGGCCATCGTTGCGCTTTGTCCGGCGGCTGGATTTCAGCCGCGGTCGTCGCGCGCGGGCCAGTCTGCGCACGTCGCAACCACCTGGCGATTTTGGCAGTTGGTAAACCGCTTGCACCTGCTGCGCCCCGCCGCATAAAAGCAGACGCAGGGAGAGTGGTGAATGCAACGGCCAAGCTGGTTGGCGCGAATGTTCGAGCGCGCGATTGTCGGATTTTACAAGCGAAAAGGCTGGACCGTTGTCGGCGGCCCGCCAGATCCGCGCCGTTGCGTCATTATCGCAGCGCCGCACACCAGCAATTGGGATTTTGTCTATTATATCGGCGGTACGAGACAGCTGGGAGTTATCACCTCGTTCATGGCCAAGACCGCGCTGTTCCGCTGGCCATTCGAGGGCCTGATGAAGGAGCTCGGAGGCATCCCTGTCGATAGGTCCAAATCAACCAACTCGGTCGACGCCATGATTGCCGAATTCAAGACGCGCGCCGAATTCATGCTGACGATCGCGCCCGAAGGCACTCGCGGCAAGGTGCGCGAATGGAAGACTGGGTTTTACCATATCGCGGTGGGTGCAGGTGTTCCGCTTGTTCTTGGAATGATGGATTATGCCAAGAAGACCGTGGGCCTTGGGCCGGCGATCTGGCCGACTGGCGATTACGAGGCAGATATGGAGAAGGTGCGCGAGTTTTACGTCAGTTGCACCCCGCGTCACCCGCGGATGGGGAACCCCGGAATGATCGTCCAAACCCCAAAGGCGCGTTAAGGCGGCGCCGCCACACGGGGAAACAATTGACAATCGCGATCATGGCCGCCAAGGCAGCTGCTTTCCCGCGCCGCGCGTGGGCATCACATTCTATTTGAAGGTTCCCTCGTCATGGCGAAACCAGCCACCGTCAAGATCAAGCTCGTCAGCACGGCCGATACGGGCTTTTACTATGTGACCAAGAAGAATCCGCGCAACACCACCGAGAAAATGGTGTTCCGCAAATATGATCCCGTCGTGCGCAAGCACGTCGAGTTCAAGGAAGCGAAGATCAAGTAGATCCGGTCGGCGGTTGAAGTTCGTTTCCACCGCAAGCGCTGTCAAATTTTCACTTCAGTTGGAACGCCTTGGCCTGCGCCGTGTTGGCTGGCTGCTGTCCATCCCGGCAGCGTCAACGATATGGTGATCCCAATGGCATTACGATTTGCAGCAACGGTCAACGCGGTCAATCGCGGGCTCGAAGAATTGAAACCCGCCAAGGGCGCGGATTTGATCGAGGATTGGGAGGCAGCACTTTCCGACGTCGACATCCCCGGCACCAAAGGGATTGCGCGCGACCTGGCAACGCTTCGCAAGCAGCTTGAAAAAGACGAACCCGATGGCGAACGCGTTCGCGCGCTACTCCATCGTCTTGGCGAAGCGACCACCAAGATTTCCGAAAAGGCCGACAAGAATGGCGGAAAAATCCGCGAGCTTGGCGAAGGCCTGACCGAAGCTGGTGACGAACAGGGCGATGAGGAAGAGGACATGGCCGCAAAACAGGCTCCGCGCCGCCGCAAAGCCGCCTGACAATTTTAGTCGCAAGACCGGAGCGGCCCCACGCCGTTCCGGTTCTTCGCCTACGCCATTGCGCGCGAATCGGACAGATCAGCCAGCCCTTTGACCGATTCGACAAATTTCATCAGGCTGATCGGCTTGGCCACATACGCATCGGCACCCGCCTCGCGGATCCGGTCCTCATCGCCCTTTCCGGCATAAGCTGTGACCGCCATGATCGGCGTGCGGCGCAGGATCACATCACGGCGAAACGCCTCGATCAGTTCGAGCCCCGTCAAGTGCGGCATCTGGATATCGACGATTGCTATATCTGGCGCGAAAGTCGTTGCGCGACCCACCGCCTCACGCGCATCCTTGACGGCCTCGGTTTCATAGCCATGTGCGCGTAGCAAATCGCAGAAGAGTTTTAAGTTGAGTTCATTGTCCTCGACAACGATCACTCTTTTTGCCACGCAGATTTCCTCACTAGATCTTCGGAAACCATCCCTTAAGCCATGCTGCGAGACCGCACAATCGAACCCGACCCTCAGGCGCTGGGGCTGCAGGCTTTGGCGTGGACGCTGGCCGAAGATGCGCGCGCGCAACGCTTCCTTGCGCTGACAGGACTTGACCCTGCCGATTTGCGCGCAGCGGCCGGGCAACCTGCGACGCTCGACGCGGTGTTTGCTTTTCTCGAGGCGCACCAACCTGACCTAATTGCTTGTGCAGACGCACTCGGCACCGCGCCCGAACGATTGATCGCCGCGCGTAAGAGAATCGCACGATGAGCCGCCCGCTGCTGATCACCGATTGTGACGAAGTTTTATTGCATATGGTCGTGCCCTTCGCCGAATGGCTCGATGAGGTGCACCACGTCCATTTCGATCTTGAAAGTGGCAATTTCGTCGATGCGCTGCGGCACAAGGCGACAGGTCTTCCGCTTGAGTCCGAAGGCATCTGGCCGCTGCTGCGCGGGTTTTTCGAAACCGAAATGCACCGGCAATATCCGATCGGCGGCGCGATCGAGGCCCTCCACCAGATTGCCGAACACGCCGATGTGGTCGTGCTCACCAATCTGACCGATGAGGAACGCGACCGCCGGATCGCGCAGCTGCGTGCAGTGGGCGTCGAATTTCCCGTTTTCACCAATCAGGGCGGCAAAGGCGAATTGCTGGCGAAGATCGTCGACGATTATGGCGCAAACGTTGTCGTGTTTGTCGACGATCTGGCGCACAACCATATTTCGGTTGCCGAACATGCGCCTGACGTCTTCCGCCTGCACATGGTCGGCGAACCGCGCCTGTCGCCGCAAATCAAGACGCCGAAAGCCGCGCATGCGCGGATCGACGACTGGCCGTCGGCAACAGCTTGGATTATGGATCGTTTTGCAGGAGTGCCGTTATGACCGAACCCAAACCGCTGACGATGAATCCCGCACCGCACACAGAAACGATAGACGCACGACTGAAAGAACTGGGGATTTTCCTCCCCACGCCTGCAGCCCCTGTCGCTGCCTATGTGCCAACGGTCGAGGCCAATGGCATGCTGTTCATTTCGGGTCAGGTCTCGTTCCACGACGGCAAACCGATGTTGGGGCGGCTGGGCGAAGATCGCGATCTGGATTTTGGCAGGGCTGCCGCGCGCGCGTGCGGGCTGATGCTGCTGGCACAGATGAAAGCGGCACTGGGAAGCCTCGACCGCGTTGAACGGATAGTGAAACTCGGCGTGTTCGTGAATTCGGATCCGCGCTTCACCGACCAGCCCAAGGTTGCAGATGGCGCGTCGCAACTGATGGTGGATGTTTTCGGCGAAGCCGGACGCCATGCTCGCGCGGCTGTCGGCGCGCCCACCCTTCCCCTAGGCGTGGCCGTGGAGATCGATGCAATTGTCGCTATCAAGCCCGCTTGATCCGGCAATGACGCTGCCACCCGCCCCTGAGCGGGTTGTCGTTTCGCGAGCGCATTTGCCTGCGCGTCGCAGATGAGCGCGGATGATCAGGCCAGCGCGCATATCCGCGATGCTGTATCGTCGCTCGATGCTTATGATTGGGATACCGCCGCTGGCGTCGGCAATCCGTTCGTCAGCCATGCGTTTCTCGCCGCACTTGAAGAGTCGGGCAGCGTTGGACCCGGCAGTGGCTGGCAGCCTTTGCCGGTTGCGCTCGAAACAGGAAGCGGGTTCCTCCCGGCCTATGGAAAAAGCCATAGTCAGGGTGAATATGTCTTCGATCACAGCTGGGCCGATGCGTGGATGCGCGCCGGTGGGCGCTATTATCCCAAGCTCCAGATCGCAGCCCCCTTCACCCCTGTCCCGGGGCCAAGACTGCTTGCGCAGGATGAAGCCAGTGCAATGGCGCTGATCGCTGCCGCCGAAACCTTTACCATCCGGCACAATCTGTCATCAGCGCACGCCACGTTTGTCGACAATCGTGATGCTGCACGATTCGAAGCCGCAGGCTGGTTGATCCGCGAAGGCACACAATTCCATTGGGCCAACCGCGGCTATCGTGATTTCGACGATTTTCTCGATTCGCTGTCATCGCGCAAACGAAAGGCAATCCGCAAGGAACGCAGTGCCGCTCAGCAAGGTCTTGAGGTTGTCGCGATCCCTGGCGGCGAAATCAGCGAAAATCAGTGGGACGCATTCTGGGAATTTTACCAGGATACAGGCGCGCGCAAATGGGGGCAGCCGTATCTGACGAGGCGGTTTTTCAGCATCGCTGGCAAAACCATGGCCGATTCGCTTTTGCTGTTTCTGGCGCTGCGCAACGGCAGGCCAATTGCTGGCGCGCTCAATTTCATCGGCAGCGACGCACTTTACGGCCGCTATTGGGGCTGCACCGAAGACGTGCCGTTCCTTCATTTCGAGCTGTGCTATTATCAAGCCATCGACGCTGCGATCGCGCGCGGGCTGGCGCGGGTCGAAGCCGGCGCGCAAGGCGAACACAAGCTGGCGCGGGGATATCTGCCTATCATCACGCGATCGGCGCATTTCATCCCCGACGCAGGCTTCCGCGAGGCCATTTCGGATTTCTTGACGCGAGAGCGCGCAGCCATCGCGCATCAACAGGAATTTCTGTCCGATCTTGGCCCGTTCAAACGCGGCTAGCCTGTGAGATTATGCTGCCTGACGGCTGGTCGCCTGTAACCAGGCACGCGCCTGACGCTGCGCTTCGGCAATTTCCCGTGCCGTCATGTCTTCGGCAATCTCGGCACGGCATTCCTGACCGCGGTCGTTTCCCGAGATCGCGGCCAGATTGAACCATTTGTGCGCTTGGATGAGATCGACGTCGATCCCGTCGCTTCCTGCCGAATAAGCGATCCCCAATTCATAATATGCACGCGGATCGCCGCGAGCGGCATCGGCCATGCGGCTTTCCACCAGAAAAAGCGCGGATTTGTAACTCGATGCCATTTCACCAACCCCCCTCAACCCCTTGATGAACAGTTTGTCGGGCATTGATGGTCAATAAATGGTTAACGCTATTTGGACTTTCTGGGCGAAACTGGATGATTGTCGATAAGGCGCGTGCCGCGGATCCGGGCAGCCGCAATTAACCGCGCGTCGCGATCGAGCCTGTTGAGCGGCTCAAGCGACGCTGCATCGACCAACAACACATAATCGGGCACCTCGAACCCCGATGCCACAATCGCCTGGGTGCATGCTTCAAGCGTGGGCTTGACCGGCTCTCCGGCTTCGAGCCTCGCCACGGCAGCCAGCAGGGCTGTGGGGAACGCCACGGCTGATGCGCGCGCCATTTCCGACAGATACGCGTTGCGGGACGACATGGCGAGGCCATCTGCTTCACGATGCGTCGGCACCCCTATAACGTCTACCGGCAAATCGAGATCGCGAACCATCTGCCGGATGATCGCGAGCTGCTGCCAGTCCTTTTCGCCGAACACCGCGATATCGGGCTGGACATGATTGAACAGCTTCGCAACGACGGTAGCGACACCATCGAAATGACCGGGACGTGCCGCGCCACAAAGGCCGTCGCCCAGCTTTGCAACCGACACCGTTGTCGCAAATCCAGGCGGATAGACGACCTGCGGCAAAGGTGCCCACAACAGCGCGACGCCAGCGTGAGCCAGCATCGCGGCATCGCGCGCCTCTCTTCGCGGATATGCATCGAAATCTTCATTTGGCCCGAACTGCATCGGGTTGACGAAGATTGACACGACCACGGTATCGGCGTGCTGCTTGGCGACATCGATCAGCGCCATATGCCCGTCATGAAGCGCGCCCATGGTCGGCACGAGCGCGATCGTTTTGGCCTCGGCGCGAACGGCACCGATAAAGTCACGCAATGGACCAAGATGACGCAGGATTTGCACGCGATTGATGGCTCCGATAGAGACGATGGGGCGGAATCAGCCGCAGCGGTTAGAAAAGATTGGCCCGTCGGGGTCAATGCCATCGCGCGCTTATCGGCATGCCTGGCAATCGCATTCGGAATCAAGGGTCGTATGTCGAGCGCACATTTTATCGTTTTCGCCAATGAAAAGGGCGGCACAGGCAAATCGACCACGGCCGTGCACACAGCGGTTGCGCTGGCATCGACGGGGCATAGCGTGGCGGCCATCGATCTCGATCATCGGCAAAAAACGCTGACGCGGTATCTTGATAATCGTGAGGCAACGGCGCGCCGTCGCGGCCTCGATTTGCCATCGCCACGACACGCTACACTCAATTTGCTGACCGAAGCAGGGCTCGATCAAGAAGTATTGCGGTTGGGGATCGGGTGCGATTTCGTGATCATCGACACGCCCGGTCGCGATGATCCGCTGACTCGCGCCGCGATCGCGCGCGCCGATACTATCGTTACACCGATCAATGATTCATTTGTCGATCTCGATCTGATCGGACAGGTCGATGCAGACACATTCAAGGTCAAGAAGCCTAGCTTTTACGCCGAGTTGATCTGGGATCTGCGGCAGCAGAGGGCAAAGGCGAATGGAACCACCGTCGATTGGATCGTGTTACGCAACCGGATGCAACATATTGATGCCCACAACATGCGCCGCGTCGGTGCGGCGCTTGCAGAGCTTTCAAAACGCGTGGGATTCCGGACGATTTCGGGGCTTGGCGAACGCGTCATTTATCGCGAGCTGTTTCCCAAAGGGCTGACCTTGCTCGATGTCGAAGCGATTGGCGGCATCGGAATCAGCCACATCACCGCGCGTCAGGAATTGCGTGAGATGATCGCGGGCATGTCGCTCCCTTTGCGCGAAGATGAACAGCAGGAGCTTCAGTTCGCATGAAACTGATCGCGATTGCAGCGCTTGCCGTTGCTTTATGGTTCCTGTGGCGGAAATTCCGATCCGAACCGGGGTCTTTGTCGGTCAAGGATGCGGCACTGCTGCTTGGTGTTTCCGAAGCCGCGACACCAGACGAAATCGCGTCCGCGCACAAGCGGCTGATCACCAAAGTTCACCCCGATACCGGCGGCAGCGCCGACCTTGCATCACGCGTCAATCGCGCACGCGACGTCCTTCTCCGACATGCCAACACCAAAAACGGATAAATCATGACTCATCAATTCGATCGCACTGCGCTTCGCGAATATGACATTCGCGGGGTGGTCGGGAAAACGCTTCATGAAGCTGACGCACGCGCTATCGGGCGCAGCTTCGGCACGATCATCCGGCGCAAGGGCGGCAGCAAGGTTACGGTCGGCTATGACGGACGGCTGTCTTCGCCGATGATGGAAGCTGCGCTGATCGACGGGCTGACGGCGAGCGGATGTGACGTTGTCCGCGTCGGTTTAGGTCCAACCCCAATGCTTTATTACGCCGAGGCCGAACTCGATGGCGTTGACGGCGGCATACAGATAACTGGCAGCCACAACCCCGCCGACTATAACGGTTTCAAAATGGTGATCGGGCATGGTCCGTTCTACGGCGATGACATTCAAAAGCTGGGAGCGATGGCGGCGGTGGGTGACTGGGAAACAGGTCACGGC
>JANPIQ010000241.1:0-1609 GCA_031425075.1 Sphingomonadales bacterium | reverse complement strand
AGCGCGTCCCGCTCGAGACACCGCCGCTGTCCGATGAGGAGAGCGCGGAGGTCGAGGCCCTCGAAGCCGAGACCGAGGAGCTGATCGGCCAGCTTGAGGACGAGGAGACCGCCGAGGAAGCACGCGAGGCCGCCGAGGCGCGGGTGCGGGAGATCGGCGCTCGAATCGAGGCTATCACGGCCAAGCCGCCGGTGATCCCCGACGAGATGAAGCCCCGCGTCGGCACCTTCATGCTGCTCGACGAGACCGGGCAGCCACGCCTCGACGCCAGCTATTATGTCGAGCCGTTGGACGGGCCGGAGGAGTCGATCGCATCAGGTGGGTCCGACGCGGGCGGGGACCGTCAGGAGGCGCCGGTCGTCCTGGTGGAGCCGCCGGTCAAGCAGGTCTCGCTCTCGCAGGCGCTCGCCGACGAGCTCGCGATCCAGCGGCGCGACATCCTCGCCGTCCATGTGGCGGCCGATCCGGGGCTGGCGCTGGACCTCGCCATCTTCCTGATGATCGATGAAAAGAGCCTGAAAAGGCTTTCAAATCACATTTTGGCCTGAAACACCAGCCCAGCATGCTCACGCAGCGCATGGAACTTGATTTTGGGCCACTGCTGCTCAACTGCCCGCAGGGTGGCGCTGTGGTCGACCAGCAATGTCGGCGCGTCAACCGCATCCAGCGCGACACGGTGGGCGTTGGCGTCCATAAATTTTTTGAGCTCATTCGGGTCGTCACAGGTCACCCAGCGCGCCAGATTAAAGTTGCTCGGGATGATGCGGGCTTTAACGCCGTATTCATGCTCCAGCCGGTGCGCGACCACTTCAAACTGTAGTTGGCCGACGGCGCCCAGCAGCAGCAATGATCCCGCAATAGGCCTGAAGACCTGAATTGCGCCTTCTTCGCCCAGTTGCGTCAAACCAGCCCGCAATTGCTTGGTCCGCAGCGGGTCGGCGACTTCAACCGCGCGGAACATCTCGGGCGCAAAAAACGGCAGGCCGGTAAATTGCAGCGCCTCGCCTTCGGTCAGCGTGTCGCCCAGTTGCAGCACGCCGTGGTTGGGGATGCCAATGATGTCGCCAGCAAATGCGGTGTCCAGCAGCTCGCGGCGCTGGCTCATGAAGCTGACGACCGTGTTGGGGCGCAGCTCTTTGCCGCTGCGCACGACTTTTAATTTCATGCCGCGGGTGAACTCACCGCTGGCAACCCGCAAAAACGCAATGCGGTCGCGGTGGGCTGGGTCCATGTTGGCCTGGATTTTGAAAACCACACCAGAAAATTTCTTTTCTTCAGGGTGCACCACGCGCTGCATGGCAGTGCGGTCGGCGGGGGCCGGGGCCAGGTCAACCAGCGCGTCTAAAACCTCTTGGACGCCAAAGTTGTTGATCGCCGAGCCGAAGAACATCGGCGTTTGTTTACCCGCTAAAAACAGTTCGCGGTTGAATTCAGGGGTTGCGCCTGCGACCAGCTCAATCTCGCCTTTGGCTTGTTCGTATTCAGCGCCAAAGCGTTTGGCGGCTTCAGCATTGTTCAGCCCGGCCAAAATTTCATCATCGCCGCCGGCTTTTTCTTCACCGGGGCTAAAAACCCGCATCCGGTCTTCGCGGCGGTCATACACGCCGTG
>JANPIQ010000240.1:0-1595 GCA_031425075.1 Sphingomonadales bacterium | reverse complement strand
ACAGGAAGCGTACCGCTTGGGAAATGTGCCGCGCTCAGGCATCTTGTAATCATGGGCGCAAAAACGATCCTGGTCACCGGCTTTGAGCCCTTCGGCGGCGAATCGATCAACTCGTCGGCACAGGTTGCAGCGAGGCTCGACCGCAAGCTTATCGAAGGTCGCACGGTGATCAGCGCGACCTTACCTTGTGTGTTCTCGACCGCGTCCGAAGCGCTCGAACAGTACATTCTGGAAGCCAAGCCCGAGCTCGTGATCTGTCTCGGCCAAGCGGGTGGTCGTGCGGCCATCAGCTTCGAGCGTGTCGCGCTCAACGTCAGCGATGCTCGCTTCGCGGACAACGCAGGCGAGCAACCCGTCGATGCGCAGGTTATCGATGACGGCCCTGTCGCTTATTGGTCGGGCCTTCCCATCAAAGCAATGGCGCACGCACTGGGAGAGGCCGGCTACCCCGCCGAGATCTCGAACAGCGCAGGAACTTTCGTATGCACCCACGTGTTCTATGGCCTCATGCATTTGCTGGCAGGCAAGAAGGGGATACGAGGTGGGTTCATCCACGTACCTTACTTGCCTGTTCAAGCGGCGCTCAGCCTGCAGTCCGTGCCCTGTCTGTCGCTGGTAGACATGGTCGATGCCATCGCTATCGCCATGACCGCGGCGCTAGGCGTGAAGCGGGAACGCGTCGGCTGAAGGTCACGGCAAAAGGTAAGCTGGCAGGTCATGGCATACTGGCGCGATGAACAAGGCCTTCACCAAAGAGGACGATGCCGGCGAGCCAGCCTTCGTGCCACCGCGCGCCCCTCTACCGCCTAACGTGCCCAACTACGTGACCGTGCGCGGCTTATTCATGCTGCGAGAGGAGCTGAGCACACTTGGTGCGTCGCGAGCCGCCCTTGCGAGCCCTGAGCTGACGCCAGACCAAGCAAGCGCACGCGTGGTGCTGCAACAACGCATCGCGGAGCTCGAGGAACGGCTTGCTAGTGCGTCGCTCGTCAATCCGAGCGAGCAGCCTCAGGAAGTGGTGCGCTTTGGTGCAAGAGTCAGTGTGCAGGGCGACCCCCCCGCGGCCGTGCGCCATCTAGAGATCGTGGGAGTAGACGAAGCAGACCCGAGCCAAGGTCGCATCGCTTTCGTGGCACCGCTCGCCCGCGCGCTACTCGGAAAGCAGGCGGGCGACGTGGTCACGTTCACTACGCCACGCGGAGAGGAAGAGCTCGAGATCCTAACCATCTCGTACGACTGAGGCTGCTCAGCCGTGCGTGACGTCAGAAAAGATGAGATCAGGGATTGTCTGCGAAGTTTCCGCAGGTGCCGTCGTCGTCCACGCGCAGCTGGGCAAGCACGGCGCGGCCTGTACCATCCTTGCGCGCGATAATGCGCACGCCTTCGTGCTCCTCGGGAGCATTGGCCCAGAACTCACGGGTTTCCCAGTCAGACGCGGGTAAGGTCACTTCCCATTCGATCTTCCCATCGTCGTCGAAGTCTAGCGCTAAGGTCATGTCTGCTGAGGTACCCGTATCGGCGATCACGATGAAGTGTAAGCAACGAATGGAGGGATCGTCTGCAAACTGGGAGATCTGCGTCGACCTATCCTCGAA
>JANPIQ010000239.1:0-3525 GCA_031425075.1 Sphingomonadales bacterium | reverse complement strand
GTCAAACGCTTCGACCCGACATATTGGAACATCGATTTTCCGCGTCCGATGATGGCGGCGGTCACCGCGACCGGGCCGCATGGCCTCCGCGCCGATCTGGTATTCTATCGCCAGAACGATCTGGCGGGATTGATCTGGGAGGCCGAAGACCGCTTCGATCACCCGCTGCTACGCTATGCCACCTCGCGTGATTTCCGGACATGCGCGCTGTCGTTCCGCTGGCAATCTTCGGGCGTCTTGCCGCTCGATGCGATCAATGGCCCGACGCTGACAATCGAGGGGCGGGACTCGGGTGGCAATCCGCGCAGCTGGTTCGTGCGGCTGTGGAACTATGCCAGCGGGTCACCCACGAACGCAGTGGTCAGCCTCGATTTCGGCACGCTCGATGGCGGGTTCCTGCTGCCGGGCGAGGCCGATCCGGTGTGGGCAGGCGATGTCGATCGGATGTTCATCTCGCTGGTGCCGACGGGCTACACCAACACCGATGCGCCGCTCGCGGCACCGGTCGAGGCGTGGGTTACACTAACCGACATGGCCTGCGATGGTTCGGGATCGGTGCTCGCTATCGGCGATGCGATGCTGCCGCCGCATGGGCTGTCGATGGCGACGGGCTATGATGATGCGTATAACCAGACGCCTGTGCGGCTGCTGCGCAACATCCTCCAACTGGGGTATCGCGGCAGCATCAATCATTATGTCGGGATGAGCCATTATTTCCGGCTTGAACCCAATGGTGGCCGCTATTTCGCGAGTCTGGCAGGTGGCGCACTCAATGTCGCATGCGCGGCTTGGCACAGTGATTTTGCGGCGCGGGCCAAGGCGCTCGGTTACGGCCTGATCATGTCGCTGAGTTTCGAGCTGTTCGACGCGCACTGCTGGAATGACTGGAAACAGCGCGCGTGGAACGGCGATCCGGCTTGGACGGGTTATATACCTCCATCGGTTTTGCTGTCGCCTGCGAGCGCTGGTGCGGTGGATTATTGCAAGGCCGTGGCGCGCGCATTTGTGCAGATTGCGGTCACGGCGGGACACGCCCCGCGCTTTCAGGTTGGCGAGCCGTGGTGGTGGGTGCTGCCCGATGGGCGGATATGCCTGTATGACGATGCGGCCAAAGCGACATTGGGTGGATCGCCCGTTGAAATTCCTAATGTCCGGTCGACCGGTTTGACGCCTGCTCAAAAGGCATTGCTCGATATGGCGGGGGTCATTCTCGCTCAGGCCACCTTGGCGGTGGTCGCAGCCGTGCGGCTAGACCACCCGACCTGCGAAAGCCTGTTGCTGGTCTATTTGCCGACGGTGCTCGATGCTGCCGCGCCCGATCTTAAGCGCGCCAATGTGCCGACCGGCTGGGCATCACCCGCTTTCGATGTGCTCCAGCTCGAGGATTATGAGTGGGTGACCAGCGGCAACCGCGGCGCGACCGAAAAGGGGGTTGCCGAAACGACGACGCGGCTCGGTTATCCCGTTGCCGAACAGCATTATCTCTCGGGCTTCGTGCTGTTGCCGGAGGACAAGCCCCAATGGCGCGAAATTGATGCCGCGGCAGATGCCGCCGTGGCGCGGGGCGTTGCGGAAACCTTCATTTGGGCGCTGCCGCAGGTGGCACGCGACGGATTCACCCATTTCGATCAAGGAGACGAGGCCGTGCAGGCGTTCGACAATGTCAGCTTTCCGCTCGCGCCGGGCCGTGAGGCGGTGGTGAGTGCGGGGTTTTCGACCGCGATTGTCACCACCGCATCGGGGCATGAGCAGCGCAACAGCGACTGGGCTAATGCCCGGATGCGATACGACGCCGGGCCCGGGGTGCGGAGCGAAGCCGATCTCCAGACGCTGATCGCCTTTTTCCGCGCGCGGCGAGGCGCTGCCAAGGCGTTCCGGTTTCGCGATCCGCTTGATTTCCAGGCGGTGGCTCAGTTGCTCGGAACCGGAGACGGGGTGCGGACGCGGTTTGCGTTGGTGAAGCGTTACGGCACCGGCCCCGATGCCGAAGTGCGACCGCTGACACGATCCGTTGCGGGCAGCGTGACCGTCCGGATCGACGGTGCCATAGCGACCGGCTGGACGCTTGAAGGCGGCGAAATCGTCTTTGCCGTGGCGCCGGCCGCAGCGGCAATCGTCGAGGCCGATTGCCTGTTCGATGTGCCGGTGCGTTTTGCCGAAGACAGCCTCCAGATCGACGCGGCGACTTTCCTTGCAGGCGAAGCTGCGTCAGTGCCGCTGATCGAAGTGCGTGAGGGCTGAGCAATGCCCGAATTCTTGCAACCCGAAGTTATAACCACGGCATTCCTATGGACAATTGTCCGGCGCGATGGCGTGACATTGGGTTTCACCAGTCATGATCGCGATCTGTGGCGTGGTGGCTTACGCTATCGTGCAGCGCCCGGAATGGTGCCGTCGGCGATTGAGCGCAGCGATGGCTTCGATGTCGACACCGTCGAACTGTCGGGCGCGCTGACCAGCGATGCGTTGCGCGCTGATGATCTTCTGGCCGGCCGCTATGATGGTGCTGCGCTCAGCCTTGGCATGGTCGACTGGACCAATCCCGAAGGTGAAGCATTGCCATTGGTGCGCGGCGAACTGGGCACGGTCGAAACCGAAGGTGGCGGCTTTCGTGTCGATTTGCGCGGGCCTGTCAGCATATTGGAAGCGCCGGTGTGCGAGGAAACCAGCCCCGATTGCCGCGCGAGCCTTGGCGATCCGCGCTGCCGGATCGACATGGCGGGGCGGCGAAAGATGGCAACGGTCGTGTCGGTGGCCGATGCAATCGTCACTGTTGATAAAACGGCGACCGACGGCATTTACGCGTTTGGACGGTTGCGCTGGCTCGATGGTCCGAACGCCGGGCTGATTTCGGTGATCGCGGCCTCGGTTGGCACGACGCTGACATTGCGCGAACCCTCCGCTTTCTTCGCAACCCCCGGGACACGCGTCGAACTGTCAGAAGGCTGCGACCGCCGCTTTGCCACCTGCGTCTCGCGCTTTGCGAACGCAATCAACTTTCGCGGAGAACCGCATCTCCCCGGCAATGATTTGTTGACCCGCTATGCCATCTGACACCCGAATCCAAAGAGCACGTGCACTGATCGGCACACGCTTTCGCCTGCACGGGCGCGACCCAGCAACCGGCATCGACTGCGTCGGGCTGATCGCGCGCGTCATCCATCGCGAGTCGGTGGCTCCTACCGGTTATGCAATGCGCGGGGGCACAACGGACAGCTGGTCAGCGATGATGGATGCCGTGTGCGCTCGCCGCTGGTCGAACCTGCGCGCTGGCGATGTGCTGCTCCTCGAAGCCGGGCCGCATCAGTTTCATCTCGGGATCTGGAGCGGCAGCGGGCTGATCCACGCCGATGCGCGGCTGCGGCGGGTGGTTGAAACGCCGGAGCCATTGGTGTGGCCGATGGTTGGCGCGTGGGGTCGCACGAAAGGATAATCGATCATGGCAACATTGGTTCTTGGTGCCGTTGGCGGACTGTTCGGCGGGCCGATCGGCGCTGCGCTGGGGGCAGCGATCGGCAATCGGAT
>JANPIQ010000238.1:0-1898 GCA_031425075.1 Sphingomonadales bacterium | reverse complement strand
CCGATCCCGAAGGTTCGCGTCCCACGCGCCGCCACAGCTCATCGCCATGGCTTTGCAGTGCCATCGTCAGCGTGAAGACTTTGGAAACCGACTGGATTGAAAACGCCTCATCGGCATCGCCTGCGACATGGACGCTGCCATCGGCGAGCACGGCCGCAATCCCGAACCGATCGGGCGAAACCCGGGCGAGCGCGGGGATATAATCGGCGGGCGCGCCCTTATCAGGCATCGCGGCCATTTCGGTGGCGATGCGGGTGAGGATTGCGGCAATGTCTGGCATGGTAGGGCTATACACCATCTTCGGCGAACACGAACCGTGCCACCCCAAGCCCCGCGAGCGCCCCGGCAATCTGCGCCGCGACAAACCCCGCCACATCGCCCGGGGCGATTCCGGAAAAGCTGTCGCTCAAACTCCGTGCAACGGTGATCGCGGGGTTGGCGAAGCTCGTCGATGAGGTGAACCAATAGGCCGCGACGATATACAGCGCGACGCTGACCGGCACCGCGCTTTCGCGCCAGCGGATCGTGCCGATGATCGTCAGGATCAGGCCGAAGGTTGCGACAAGCTCGCCCGCCCATTGCCCGATGCCAGTGCGGGCCTTGTCCGAAAATTGGAGGATTGGCAGATCGAACATCAGATGCGCAGTCCACACGCCTGCGATGCCGCCTGCCAGTTGCGCGGCGACATAGGCCAGCGCGAGCGCCACGCCCATTTCGCGGCGCAGCGTCATCACCAGCGTCACCGCCGGGTTGAAATGCGCGCCCGAGATCGGCCCGAGCATGGTGATCAGCACGAAGAGGATCGCGCCGGTCGCAATCGCATTGCCGAGCAAAGCCACCGCGACATTGCCGCCCGCCAACGCCTCGGCCATGATCCCCGAACCGACAACGGTCGCGAACAGAAAGAACGATCCCAGCGCCTCGGCGGTGAGGCGGCGGCGTGTGTCAGGCGTCAAGCAATCCCCCTTCCGGACGCACCCTCCTCTCGCCCGATGGCGCGAAGTTCGCCGTGCAACGCCATTTCGTCAAGCGTTGCAATCGGCAGTGCCAGGAACAGTTCGATCCGCCGCCGCAGGTACCGCAGCGCCTGAACGAACGCGTCGCGCTGGCCGTCTCCTTCGACTGCTGCCGGGTCTTCGATCCCCCAATGCGCGGTCATCGGATGCCCCGGCCAGATGGGACAAATCTCTCCCGCTGCATTGTCGCAGACGGTGAAGATGAAATCGAGCTTTGGCGCGTCTTCGGCCGCAAATTCGTCCCAGCTTTTGGAACGAAAGCCCTTGTGCGGAAAGCCAAGGCTTTCAAGCACCTCGATTGCCATCGGGTGCACCTGCCCTTTGGGAAAGCTGCCCGCGCTATAGGCGGTAAACCGCCCTGCCCCGTCATGGTTGAGCAATGCCTCGGCGAGGATCGACCGCGCCGAATTGCCCGTGCACAGGAACAGGACGTTGTAGGGTTGCACGCTCATCACATCGCTGCCGGGGTGCAGCACGCCATCGGGGCCGCGCTGTCGGACTTCGCACCCGCCATCGCGCTGAGCTTGGTCATCGCCAGCTCCTCGACAGGCTTGTCACTATAAGCTGTCGTTTCGCCATCGGTCAGGAAGGTTTCCCAGATTACACCGTCTGGATCGGTGATCCAGTTCTTCTCGGACGTGGCATAGCAGCAGTTGGTCGCACCCTCCTCAAGCACCGGCCGCCCCGCCGATTTCAATCGCGCATGAACCTCGGCAAGCTCCTCGGACGTTTCGACTTGAAGCCCGATATGTTCGACACCGATTGCAGTGTGATCGGTCGACGAAATCGCGAAACTGACGCGCGGGTCTTCGAGCATCCATTTGGCATAATCGGCCTTTTGCACCGTGGGTGCTGCGGCAAACAATGTGGAGTAAAACGCCA
>JANPIQ010000237.1:0-1564 GCA_031425075.1 Sphingomonadales bacterium | reverse complement strand
ATTTCCGCTCGCCGAACTCCCCGAAATGGCGCGCGGGCAGGGGGTGACGATCCAGAAATACAAGGATGGCGGGCTTTCAGACGCGATCAGCTTTGTCTTCGCCGAAGGGCTGAGCTGGCCGATGGGCGGCGATAGCGGGCGGACCCGTACCGAAACCGACCTCACCCCGTGGCGCGTCGCACGCGGGGCGGCAGGCCGAATGCCGCCAACGGGATTCCCAAGGGACAACCGGTTCGGGTAATCAATGGGGTGCAAGGTCTTCGCGCTGGAACAGCGGGCGCATCCGTTTATCGATCTGATCGTTGCGTGGTGCATAGCTGACCGCATCGTAAGCCACCACATCGGCAAGGATGCTCAAGTCGCTTTCATCGAGATTATGTGCGATGTCTGCCACAGTGCTGCTCGACAGCCGTCCAAATATCACAAGATCGACGTTCGAACCCGGTCGCGCTGACCCTGCACGCGCGATACGTAAATGCCGACGGTTTCGATTTTGTCGGCGTAGAACGAAAGCACTGACAGTAGCGCCTCCGCGCAGCCTTAGCCCTGGAGACGATCGACTGCAATTTCGCGTTTCAGTCAAAGGCGATCGGACCGCTCAGACAATGGTCAGCCGTTGCATCATCCGCTCCGCCAGCCGCGCTGCTACTTCGTCCTTTGCCAGCCGCGCCCAGCTTTCAACGCGGTCCGCTGTCACGAGGTGCACCGCGTTAGCATCGCCCCCCATCACGTCTCCCGAGACGTCGTTTGCGATGATCCAGTCGCAGCCTTTGCGTTTCAGCTTGGCCTTGGCATGGATGATCACATTTTCGGTTTCGGCAGCGAAGCCCACCACGAGGCGCGGACGGCGCGGGCTGCGGCACAATGTGGCGAGAATGTCAGGATTTTCCACGAGCGTCAGCACGGGTGGGGCACCGCTGCCGTCCTTTTTGATCTTTTGAGCCGAGCCTTCGACGCGCCAGTCGGCGACGGCGGCGACCATGATTGCGGCATCGGCAGGAAGGGCAGCATCGACGGCGGCGGCCATTTCGCGCGCTGTTTCAACGTCGATCCGGGTCACGCCCGGCGGCGTCTCAAGGATCACAGGCCCTGCGATCAGCGTCACCGACGCGCCTTTGGCGGCAAGCGCCGCAGCGATGGCAAAGCCCTGTTTTCCCGAAGAGCGGTTGGCGATGTAACGCACCGGATCGATCGGTTCGTGCGTCGGTCCGGCGGTAACGATGACGTGGGGCGCGCCCACGTGCTTACGACTTGTCGAAATCGGGCTGCCCTTCAAGCGGATCGCTGCCCGGTTTTGTTTCGGGCGCGCGTCCGCTCGCTTTGGCGGGATCGAAAGCTAGGCCGAGCAGCGCACAAATCCGCGCGGCAATATCGGGCGGTTCGGGCAACCTTCCAGGGCCATATTCGCCGCAGGCCATGCTGCCTTCATCAGGCGGCATGATCGTCATGCCATCGCCGGCAAGCTGCGCGAGGTTGCGGCGGGTGGCGGGATGGTTCCACATCCGGACATTCATCGCGGGCACGGCAAGCACCGGCTTGTCGGTCGCGAGCAGGATCGTCGTTG
>JANPIQ010000236.1:0-2643 GCA_031425075.1 Sphingomonadales bacterium | reverse complement strand
CGAGACTGACGCCCGCGATCTGGGCGACGCCCGCAAGTGGCCCACTGGGCTGACTGCGCGACGATTGAGCCGGCACCACGGTCAGATCGATCGTGTAGGTGTAGGTCGCGCCTCGCAAGTAGATGATGGCGACTATAATTGCCGCCGCGATCGAGACGAGGAACCAGTATTTTCCAGCGCCGATCGCGCGAAACACGATGGCGAGATCACGGTCCGCGGCAGGTTGAGGGCTATCGATCACGAGTTACGTTCCCTGCAAGCGGTGCTGTGGTTCGAGCCGACACGCCGACATTCAGCCAAAAGCCGAGCCTGGTATGGCCCAGCCGACGCATCGGATTCGGCGGGCGCCCAGCTGGCGAACTCCTTGGCGCGCTGCGGGTCGAAAGGTCCTGCCTTTATCTCGATGACGACGGCGGTTTCGGTGAGCGCCACGACACTGTGCCACTGCCCGACGGGGATCACCATCCCCACGCCCTCATAGTCGTCGCCGCACCGCGCAACGGTTTCGATGCCGCCGCTTTCGTCGAAAAGGACGGCAGCGAACGCGCCCCGAAGCGCGATGATGGTTTCCTCGTCGGTCGCGCCCGAATGCCGGTGAGGTGGGATATAGCTGTCTCGACAGATTGCGTTGAAGAACCGCTGACAGGGGTCGTCGAAGCTCTGGTGGATGTTCGCGTGCTGCCGCCGCCTCGGACCCGCGGACGCGGCTTCGACCAATGTGTCGAGCTGCGTTTGAGAGAGCAGTGGGGATGACATTGCCCTTGCCTACTTCTTCCACACAACACGGTCGACAAAATCCGTGTAGCTCATGAGGATACGCAGCACCTTTTGGGATACGTTCGTCGTCGCGTAATCCCCCACGATGTTCAGCAGCCGATCCCCGCCCCGCGGCTGATGCTCCAGGATTGACAGGGCCTGAAGGATACGATCAGCCTCCAGCCCGACCATCATCACTGCCGCTTCGAGAAAGCCTTCAGGCCGCTCGTGTGCCTCACGCAAGTTGAGCGCGGGGAAATTAAGAATGGAAGATTCCTCGGTGATGGTACCGCTGTCGGACAGGACGGCCTTGGCATTGAGCTGAAGATGGACGTAGTCGACGAAACCAAAGGGTTTCAGGAAGCGAATCGAAGGCCGGACCTGCAGTCCTAACGCGTCGATGCGATTGCGCGTGCGTGGATGCGTAGACACCACGATCGGCATCGAATAGCGATCGGCGACGGCATCGAGAACGCCGAGGAGCTTGCCCAGCTGCACCGGCGAATCGACGCTCTCCTCTCGATGAGCACTCACCAAGAAGTAGCGCTGGGTCTGGAGCTGCAACTCCTCCAGAATCCGCGACGCTGCGATATCTTCTTGGTAGTAATCCAGAACCTCGCGCATCGGGCTGCCGGTGACGATGATGCGATCTGCCGGTAGCCCCTCACGAAGCAGATATTCGCGGGCGATCTCGCTGTAAGTCAGGTTGACGTCGGCGATATGGTCGACGATCCGTCGATTGATCTCCTCCGGTACGCGAAAGTCGAAGCAGCGGTTGCCGGCCTCCATATGGAAGATTGGCACCTTGCGGCGCTTGGCTGCGATCGCAGCCAGCGCGCTGTTGGTGTCGCCGAGGATCAGCACCGCGTCTGGCTGTTCCTTCGCGATCGCCTCATCCGCTGCAATGATGATCTTGCCGATCGTCTCGGCAGCTGTCGCTCCCGCTGCTTGGAGGAACAGGTCTGGCTTCCGGATACCAAGCTGGTCGAAGAAAATACCGTTCAGTTCGTAATCGTAGTTCTGCCCGGTATGGACGAACACATGTTCGCAATGCCGGTCGAGAACATCAACCACGCGCGACAATCGGATAATCTCCGGACGCGTGCCGACAATGGTCATTACCTTAAGCATCGACAGCCTTTCGCACCATGTCGAGCTGAAGAAGCGTGTTCTTCACCCCTTCGACATTGAGGCGGTGCGTATTGTGCGAAGTATAGTCCTCGAACTGCGAGATCGCCTGCTCCCCCTCGACAAAATACTTGTCATAGTTGAGGTCGCGCGAATCTGCCGGAATGCGGTAGTAGCGCTCAAGATCGTCTGCCCTTGCCATTTCTTCGCGCGATATTAGCGATTCGTAGAGCTTCTCACCGTGACGCGTGCCGATGATCCTCATCTCGGTAGCGCGGCCACAAAGCTCGATCAGGGCGGTCGCCAGGTCGCCAACGGTACAGGCCGGGGCCTTCTGCACGAAGATATCGCCTGGATTCGCATGCCGAAACGCGTGCAGAACCAGATCGACCGATTCTTCCAGCGACATGAGAAAGCGCGTCATCGTGGGATCGGTGATGGTGATGGGGCGACCGGCAAGAATCTGGTCGATGAAGAGTGGGATCACCGATCCTCGCGAAGCCATCACATTGCCGTAGCGCGTGGCCGTGAGGACGGTCTTCGTCGAATCGCAAAGGCGCGACTTGGCGATCATCACTTTTTCGGCCAGCGCCTTCGACATGCCCATGGCATTGATGGGGTAGACGGCTTTGTCGGTGCTGAGCACGATGCAGCGGCGGACACCGTTGGCGATCGCCGCACGAGCGACATTCTCGGTGCCCTGAATGTTGGTGCGGACCGCTTCCATGGGATAGAATTCGCAGGACGGGACCTGCTTCA
>JANPIQ010000235.1:0-2274 GCA_031425075.1 Sphingomonadales bacterium | reverse complement strand
CCAGTTCGCCGGTGCCGTCGAACATCAGACCGGCGGGGATGGGATTGCGCAGCTTGAGGTTCGTGACCGGTTCGCGGCCCTGATTAAAATAGCGCAGAGTAATCCGTACGCGATCGCCGGGAACAACGACGTCGGGCTTTTCATAGCTTGTAGACACCGCCCCGTCAGCAGCAGTCGCCGATCGTTCCAGCTCGACTAGACTGTCCAGTTTCAGACCCTGTTCCTGCGCGGCCACGGGCACCGCGACGGCGGCTGCGATGCACAAAAGCGCGGCGGCGAGCAAACGGGTCATCTTGGTCATGGGGCTTCCTGTCTGCGATGCGGGCACTCTGTTTCGCTTATGTATTTGAACTACAAAAAAATGCCCCCGGTGGCCAGCGGCAACCGGGGGCGTAGCAATATTGGCGTGAAACAATGATGAACCAGTTCAAACACCTTGCGGCGAAGCATCCCCAAACGGCTTGGGACGGCGCTTGATCTGGGGCAGCGACCCGGCATGGCCGGTAATCGCCGCGCCGCTGTTGCCGCGGTCGTCGTCGCGCCCGATCGGCTGGCCAGCGATAGCGCGCTTGGCCTCGTCGCCGGACAGTGTTTCATACTCGAGCAAGGCTCCAGCGAGCTTGTGCAGTTCGTCGATATTGTCCGTGAGCACCTGCCGGGCGACATTTTCGCCTTCCTCGACAAAGCGGCGCACTTCCTCGTCGATCATGCGCGACGTTTCGGCCGAAACGCTCTGCGACCGCGCGACGCTATGGCCCAGGAACACCTCTTCCTGATTGGCGCGATAGCGCAGCCAGCCCAGCTTGGGCGACATGCCATATTCCATCACCATGGCCCGCGCCATGTCGGTGGCTTGCTGAATGTCGTTGGCGGCGCCCGTGTTCAGCTCCTCATTGCCATAGATGAGCTGTTCCGCGATGCGTCCGCCAAAGCACAGCGCTAGGCGCGCCTTCATCTGCTTCATGTTCATCGAATAGCGGTCACGCTCGGGCAAATTCCACGTCACCCCCAGCGCACGGCCGCGCGGAATGATCGTGACCTTGTGCAGCGGATCGCACCCGTCGACATGCAGCGAGACAAGCGCGTGGCCGGCTTCGTGGTAAGCGGTCGCCTTTTTCTCGTCTTCGGTCATTACCATGGAACGCCGTTCGGCACCCATCATAACCTTGTCCTTGGCCTCCTCAAATTCGTCCGCCGCAATCAGCCGCTTGCCCCTGCGTGCTGCCAGCAACGCCGCTTCATTGGCAAGATTGGCAAGGTCCGCACCCGAGAAACCCGGCGTCCCGCGCGCAATTTTGCGCAGATCGACGTCGGGAGCGAGCGGCTTTTTCTTGGTGTGGACGCTCAGGATTTTCTCGCGCCCATCGATGTCGGGACGCGGCACAACCACCTGGCGGTCAAAGCGGCCCGGGCGCAGCAGGGCAGGGTCGAGTACATCGGGGCGGTTGGTCGCCGCGACGATGATAATGCCTTCATTGGCCTCGAACCCGTCCATTTCGACGAGCAGCTGATTCAATGTCTGTTCGCGCTCGTCATTGCCATTGCCCAGACCGGCGCCGCGATGACGACCGACGGCATCGATTTCGTCGATAAAGACGATGCATGGCGCATTGCGTTTGGCCTGTTCAAACATGTCGCGCACGCGGCTTGCACCGACGCCGACAAACATTTCGACAAAGTCCGAACCCGAAATGGTGAAGAAAGGCACGCCCGCTTCGCCCGCAATTGCACGCGCGAGCAAGGTCTTGCCGGTACCGGGCGAACCGACCAGCAACGCACCCTTAGGGATCTGACCGCCAAGACGCGAAAACTTACCCGGATCCTTCAGAAACTCGACGATTTCCTGAAGCTCCTCGCGGGCTTCGTCAATTCCAGCGACATCGTCAAAGGTGACGCGGCCCTGCTTCTCGGTCAAAAGTTTCGCGCGCGACTTGCCAAAGCCCATCGCACCGCCGGCGCCATTATTTTTCTGCACCTGACGAAACACCAGAAAGGCAATGCCGAGGATCAGGATGAAGGGCAGCGACTGGACGAGCATATACACCCAGAAATTGGGCGTTTCCTGCGCCTTGCCATCGAACTTAACATTGTTGTCGCCCAGCAGCTTGTTCTGCTCGGGGTCGCGGATGATGTTCGAGGTGAAACGGTCGCCGTTCGACAATTGGCCCGTGATGCGGTCTTCGCTGATCACGACCTCGCGCACGCTGCCGTCCTGCACTTTTTGTTTGAACTCGGAATAGGGGATGGCGTCGCCGACCGGTTGGGTGCTGGCGC
>JANPIQ010000234.1:0-2020 GCA_031425075.1 Sphingomonadales bacterium | reverse complement strand
AGTCGGCGCGTTTGGCGTCGGAGCCCGCAACTTCGGTGCCAACACTATTTTCGCCGCCTTCGGGTTCGATGAACACGCCGCTGCGCTCGACGCCGAGTTCCTGGACAAGCCGTTCGACCACCATCTCGGCTTCGCGGCGGGTGGCAAAACGGGCTTTGAGTGCAGGCATGGTTCGATCTCCTTTGCACGGTAACCGGCGCCAGCGGCAGTCGTTCCGTCGCAAGGTGCGTGCTTCGCGCCCATCCCAAGGATGGGATGCGCCTAACGCCGCGGTGCGCCAGGATCGGTACTGGTGGCGCGGACGTCGATGTCTTCAACGCCATTGGTGTTTGCCATTGCTCCGTCCACCAGCCGTTGCGGTACATCGAGCGCGATATGGTTGGTCAAATCACGACAATCGACGCGCACCCAATTCTGATTGCCCCATCGGTTCAGCCCAGAAACCCCAGTGTTACCCACATTGTTGCGGTTGCAGCGGCCAGCGAGGTATCGCGGATCACTGGCGCGCCCGGGAACACAGAAGGCTGCGGTATTGCCATGGTCTTGCAGACAGCGCGATTGCGGAACCCACGCCTCCCAACGGGTGAAGCCATAAGCCCGGCTGAAGAAAAACCGTTCGAGCGCATTGTTCTGGTGCGTCAGATCGGCACTCGCAAAATGGCTCGACGTAATCGTGGTGACGGTCTTCCCGGTATTAAACACCGCTGGAGCAGGGCGTGTCCAAAATGTGATTCCGCGCGCCGATCCATTTGAGCAGCCGGGCCGATCCGACGTCATCTGGAGCTTGTGTGTCTCGATGATCTCACTTTGCGATGCTGCCCATCGGCTGGGTGGCGCGCCAAAGGGAAAAAGCGCCCACCCGCCAGCGCGCTGCGCCACCGTATCGCGCATCCCCGTGCGCGACCAGATCTGATCGAAACATCCGCCATCCGAGGTGCGGATGAACGAGACGAACCGCGAGTGGCTGATATCGGCAAGGTCATATCCATCCTCTGCCTCATCGAACCGCGTCATGCGGAAGTTTCTATCAAACGGCCCTTGGTTGAGCTTGGGGTAGAGGATCCGCACTTCCCCGTCGGTGCCGCGTACGGGAAGCGAATTCATCGCCTGGAACGTCAGGTTTCTCGCATAGTCAGTGTCGGTTAGAAGATAGGGCGATTTCTCGCCGATCGCGATGTTACGCCGCTTTGTGCAGGTCAGCGGGTCGGCAGACGTCACCGCGCCTGTCTTGTCGAGGCAGACATCCTGGACCAGATAATCGTAAAGCTCATCCGAGATGCGGCTATTTTGAGGCACAGCCGCACCCGGCAGTACGATCAGCGACAGCCCCGCAAGCGACTCCAGTCCTGACTTTCGAGACACCAGCATCGGTATTACCCTACAGCGGACGACGGTACCGTGAAACGGCAATGTGATGCAGGCTGCGCAGCCAAACCCAACCGTGCGACGTTACAGCTTGCCGCAGCCGAGAGGGTCGCTCTAGACAGTCACCATGACTGACTCAGCCCGCCTTCTTGCATCCGATTTTGCCTCCTTGCCCGATCTTGTCGCAGCGCATGCGCAGGAGCGGCCCGAACAGACCGCGATTGCCGATCCCGATGGACGGCTGACATGGGCCGCGCTCGATGATCAGGCCAGCCGGATCGCCGCGCGGTTGCAGGCCGAGGGCGTTCACGAAGGCGGGGCAACCGCGATTGCGGGGCTGAATTCAGCAGCGCAGGTGGCCGTGATCATCGGCACCTTGCGCGCAGGCGCGGTCGCAGGGCTTGTCACCAACAGTGCCACGGGCGAACAGATGGCGGCAATGATCCGCGATACCGGCGCTGCGCACCTGTTCTGCGATGCCAGAGCGGCCGAAGATCTGGGAGGTCATGACTTTGGCGATGTCCAATTGATTGCGATCGACGATGCAGCGCACGGCCTGCCGCTATCGGAGTGGATGGCACCGACTGGGACCAGGCCCTCCCCCGTCACCGTCACCCCCGAAACCCGTTTCAACATCATCTATTCGAGTGGCACC
>JANPIQ010000233.1:0-18313 GCA_031425075.1 Sphingomonadales bacterium | reverse complement strand
GGCAGCCCCGGGCTCGGTCTTTCGTCGAACGCGTATACGCAGGGAAACCGGCTGCACACCGGCGTGGCGCAGCTCAATTCCGAATGGTCGGACGAATTTTCGACCGAAGTGCGCGGCTTTTACAAGGATTATGTCCGGTTGCAGGAGCCCTTGCTCGGCCGTGGTTTCGCACAGTTCCGCGTCTGCACCAACGCGGTCTCGGGCGGTTCGGCCACGGGTTGCGAAAATGTCGGCATCCCGGCAGGGCAGGGAACAGCCGCGGTGGTCTCGCTTGGCCCTGACAACAGCCGCCAGACCAACGCGCTCAACAGCCAGACTTTCGGCGGCCTGATTCAGGCGCGGCTCCAGCGCAACGACCATGATCTGCGCGTGTTTTTCGAATATGCCAACGTCGATATTTTCAACGCCTTTTTGCAGAACAGCGCGGGCAATTATTACTTCGATTCGCTGGCCGATTTCCAGAACCGCCGAGCAAGCCAGATCACTTATGCCAACGCTATCCCGTCGCTAGATCCCGATGATTCGGCGGCGAAATTCGGCTATGAAAGCTATACCTTCGGCATCATGGACAATTGGCGGATCACCGACAATTTCGATATCAATTATGGTGCACGGTACGACCTTTACGGCATGAGCGAGCGTCCAGCGCGCAACGCCGCCTATGCCACCCGCTTCGGCGGTCTGGTGACGGTAAATGGCCAGCTCCGCCCGATCGGCGACAATACTGCCAATATCAGCGGTCGCGGGCTGTTTCAGCCGCGCTTCGGCTTCAACTGGAAACCAGCCGACAGGCTTTCGGTGCGCGGTGGCGGCGGAATCTTCGGCGGCGGCACGCCCGACGTCTATATTTCGAACAGCTTCTCGAACACCGGCGTGCTGACCAATTCGATATCGATCAACCGCGCTGCCGTGGGAAGCGACACGTTTAGTGGTGCCACGACCAATGTTGCCGTTGGCAGTGCGGCGCTCAATGGCGTCACCGGGACGGAGATCCCCGGCGCAGTCAATGACTTCTTGCGGAACGCGACAGTTGCGTCCAACTCGAACGTCAACGCGCTCGATCCCGATTTCGAAGTGCCTTCGCAATGGCGCGCCACGCTATCGGTCGATTATGATGCCGATCTCGGCCCGCTCGGCGATGGCTGGCGGTTCGGCGCCGACGCGTTATTCTCAAGTGTCCGCAACCAGGTGTTCTTCACCGACGTGCGTTCTCAGCCCGTTACCGTGGCGGCCAATGCCCGGACACCGGACGGCCGTCAGCGCTACTTTGATCTGATCGGCGGACCGACCAGTACCAATACCAACACCGACATCTTCCTCACCAACACCAAACGCGGCCGTGCCTATATCGGCATCCTGCGTTTCGAAAAGGAGTGGGATTTCGGGCTGAACATTAACGGCAGCTACACCTATCAGGACGTCAAGGATCAGGCGCCTGCCACATCGTCGACCGCCGGGTCGAACTACACCAACGGCGCGTTCGTCGATGCTAACAACGTGGCCTATGGCATCTCGAACGACGAGGTGAAGCATTTCTTCAAATATGGCGTGTCGTTCAACAAGGCGCTTTTCGGCGACTACAAGACCAATATCGGCCTGTTCGGCGAAACCCGCATCGGCCACCCGTTCAGTTACACCTTCCAAGATTTCGGTTCGGGCCGATCGGCGCTGTTCGGCACGATCGGGCGGAGTTCGGCGACAAACACGTCGGGCAATCGCTACCTGCTGTATGTGCCGACAGGGCTTAATGATCCTCTTGTTTCATACAGCAATGACGCTTTTGCCCAAGCCTTCAACACCTTTGTCGATGCGAGCGGTCTGAGAAAATATCGCGGGCGCGTCGCCCCACGCAACGCGTTCAATTCGAAATGGTTCACCCGTCTCGATCTGAGCCTTTCGCAGGAACTGCCAACAGGTCTTGGCGGCAACAGCCGGTTCAAGGTGTTTGCCGATATCGAGAATTTTACCAACCTGATCAACAAGCGCTGGGGCCAGGTTCGTGAATTCGTGTTCCCGTACAACGTTGCCGTGGCGCAGGCGCAGTGCCTGACAACAGCGGGCAATGCCAATGGAGTGGGCACTGTCGCGACGAATGTCAGCCAGACCTGTGCACAGTATCGCTTCTCGCCACTGGGCGGCACCACATCGTTCACGACACCGGCCGATCAGGTCTATGTGAACCAGTCGCTCTATTCGATCCGCGTTGGCGTTCGCTTCAGCTTCTGATCGCGGCACAAGGCACAATTAAAACCGCCGCTCCGGACTGTCCCGGGGCGGCGGTTTTTGTGGGAGGAGAATCCAATCCGCTCGTGGTGAGGAGCGACGGAGCGAAGTCGGGGCCGGAGGCGTTGCGAAGCAACTACACCCGTTTCGAACCACCGGACGCAACGGTCCTTCAAGACGCGCCTTCGACTTCGCTCAGTCGCTCCTCAGGATGAACGGATCAGTAGATTGCAGGGGTGTGGACCTTATGTCGCGCAATATCCCGGCAGTGCGATCGGCGCGGCCGCTTTCACCCGCCAGACGCCATCGGGAAGCAGATAGGCACGGCCTTGCGCGACACGGCCAGTCAGTGTTTCGCACCCGACCGTTGCCGCGACATCCTTGACCGTGACACCGCGCTGTGCGGCAAGCCGGGTATAAGCTTCGCGCCGCTTGATGTTGATTGCATCGACTTCGGCGCGCAACGCGCTCGATGGGGTCGTGCGGAAACCCAGATAGCCATCGGCCTGTTCGCCAATGCTGCCATCGGACATCGCCGCCGACACGAGTCCGCCCGCTTGCGCATAGGCAACGCCTGCGACGGCCCCTGCAACGAGCACCATTCCGGCACCCAGCGCGCTTATGATCTTGGTTCGACGTGTCATTGCGGAAACAACTCCGGATTGGTTGTGATGAGGTCCGCTGCATCCTTTTTGAGGCTGAGCACGACTTCCTGCTTGATATTGACGTTCAGATTAATCTCGATCGGCTTGTCCGGCGCCTGAACCTGAACGCATCCGCCGGTGGTAACACCCAAAAGGGCAGCGAGCGGCAAAAGCGTTTTGGTCATGGGCATCGGGTTTGCACCGTTCCTCCTGATCGTCAACATTGCATGCATCATGGGGTCGGGGCGCTTTCCAAAGGCTGAACGGGCGGCAAGGGGGGCGGGGTTAACGTCCGGGGCGGCTGGGGCAGGGGCTTAAGCTGCGGCAAAGCGCGGTTGATCAGGATCGAAGGATCGTCGAACGAGCGCGCCATTTCGAACAATTGCCGGAATTTGGCGGTGATCGTGATGTTGAAGATGAACGGGAAATTGTCGATTCCGGTAATCCGCACCGGGAAAGGCAGGCTGGCGCGAACGCCGTCGACAGGTGCCTGGCTGACCCCTGCCAGACCGATGCGGGTGATCACATCGCCATCGATCGCGCCGTCAAGATTGATCGACAGACGGCTGTACTTCAAAGCCTTCAACGCATCGAACGCAATCGTGCCGTACACGCCAAGCTGTTCGTTCGACACCTGCCCGATATAGGACACCGTGCCGCCACTGCGCGCGGTAAGCACGCCGCCTTCGATACGCCCGCCATTGGCGTCGAACACCATCGGCAGTTCGCCATCGAAGGTACCGGTTGCCGAGATGTTTTCAAATTCCATCGCGTTGATGAACCGCGCAGCATCGAGCCCTTTCACCTTGAAGTTGAGCCGCCGCGTGGCCGACTCGCTGAGATCGAGGATCGTCGGTTCGAGCGACAATGTGCCGCCTGCAAAAGGCCAGCTGCCGCCCTCTACCGCAACCTTGAGTTCGGGAAGCATCCGGTACCTGATTTCGCCTTCGGTAACGAGGATCCCGGGATTGATGCCTGCAATCCGCACGCTTTGCCCCGGAGGCGTTTCGAGCCCGAGCAGATCGGACAGCGCGATTTCACCGGTGATTCCAGTGACTGGCCCGAACGCTGCGGCCAGATCGAGACCTTGCGTGCGAAACCCGCCGCTGCTGATGACGGACGATCCGTTCCACGCGATGACCCCGCGCCCGGCCACGCTGCCGCGGACATTGGCGATGACACCAAGCGTGATCGGAGTCAGTTCTTCGGGCTGAAGCGCATCGTTGAACGTCAGGTCGCGGACAGTCAGCACAGCCTCGCCCGTCGCGGGGCCAAGCGCGTGCCCCAGGCTGATTTGAGCCACAGCGATGCCCGAACGCGGATGGCGCGCGGTGCCGGTCGCATCGATCCGGCCGTCGGCAAGACGCAGGTCGAGATCGGGGATGATCAGCGGGAAATAGCGTGGATCGGGCGCGGCATCGGCAATACGAAGCGCGCCCGACAGCGCGAGCCTGCCATTGGCGAATGTCCAATCTCCCTGCCCCTGCGACGCCAGGATCGGCACGCTTCCGATCCGACCTGCGGCACCGTCGAACCGGCCCGATAGCCGCCCTGCGGTATATCGCCCGATAAGGCTGGCCAACTCGAGCCGCGTGACGCTGTCAGCCTCGCCAAGCCGGACTTCGGCGCGATCAAGTGCGAACGTCCCTGCAGCGATCCTGTAGCGCGCATTGGCCGCAATCATGCTGACCGGCGTCTGGCCGAGCGTGCCTGCAAGCCTCGGCGCGTCGACCAGCACCGCGTTGCGGCTTAGACAGGTGCGCAAGCGGGTGGGTCCAAGCGCGAGCGTTTCGATCTGCAGCGATTCGAACGCGACTGGCTGGCAGCCCGTGGGAAGGCTTTGCCCCGGCGCAATGGCAATTGGCACGCGGAGCCCCGATACGCGTCCAAAGCCCCATCGCGCATCGAGCGTCGCAACCGTCCGCACCCCGATACCGAGAGGATCGAAATCGAGGCGAACCGGTGCCAGCGCAAATCGCGCGCGATTGGCGATCATTGGCGCGACCAAGAGCATTGCGCCGCCATCGCTGACCGTGCCGCTCGCGGTGGGAAAACCCCCGCCGGACAACGCTACATCGCCGCGAAGCGCCATGCCGCCGGGCCAGCGGATAATCACCGGCGCTTCGCCGCGCACCAGCAATCTGGCACCGCTGCTGCTGGTCGCATTCAACCCCGACAGGATAATGCGTCCCGACCCGTTGCGATGATCGAGTTGATACCGCCCGCGCAGCGCGCTGCCGCGATCAAGCCCTGTCACCGCCACCGCGAGCCCATCGGCAATCGGGCCGATCGGCAAAACCGAAAGTGATCGTAGCTGGCGGGCATAGACAGCAAATCCGCCGCGCGGGGCCGCATTGGCGGCCAGAATCGTGCCGCCGCCCGACGCGGTCAACCCTCGATCGTCGACGCCAGCTTCCCATGATCCATCGACTGCCAGCGCGCGCGCGGTCAGCTGCGGCGTGCGGACCGATGCCGCGGACATTCGTGCGGTGGCACGCGTGCGCGCAGCAGTTCCGGAAAAGCTCACGTCTCCGGTCAATCTTCCCAACGCCGCCTGCGGAACGCCGGCCGCCGCAATGTTGAAACGTGCTTTGCCATCCCAGCGGTCGAATGCCTCGGTAGCACGCGCATCAAGATCGATCTTCGCCCGATCGACCGCCAGCCCGTCGCAACGGAGCAAAGAGGTGGTGACAGGCCCTGTAAAGCCGGGCCGTCGCGCGACAACGCTGATCCGGCCACTTGCCTTTACCGCCGTCGCACGACAGCTGCCTGCCACCAGCTGCGGCATCGCCAGCGCGGCCACGCCTGCAAACCCGCCGGTTAGATTTCCGCGTCCCGCGACGGCGACACCCGCCACGCCATAGGGCGTATCGATCCGCGCTCGCGCATCGGTCAGAGACAATGCGAGATCGGGTAGCGCGAAAGGTTCACCGCTTGCACCGGGCAGCAGTTGATCCACCGCGCCCAGCGAAAGCCTGCCATCGATCAGCCGCCCGCGCAGCCGCACGCCGGATGCCCGGATCGCGCGTGGCTTTACCCCGCCCAGTCCGGCCGCCAGATCGATTTCGACCCATTCGGCGGTGAGATCGGGATTATTGCGATTGCCAACAGAGAGATTTTCGATCCGCTGCGTTCTGGGCCCGACCTGCGTCAAGATGTAGCGGGCATCGACCTTTGCTGCATCGAACTGCGCATCGGCGATCCGGGTCGCAATGCCGATCCGTTCGATCCAGCCATAGCTCAGCAGTGCGAGCATCATCGCAGCCACGGCCAACCCGGTGCGCTTTGCCGTGACCCTGATACCCATGCGTTCAGACAAACCCGTTTCCACTGCGACACACAAGCGCAATTGCGTCGCCACCCCTTGGTGATTAGGGGAACGCCCTATGTGCACGACCGTTCCTGCTGCCCATGTGCTGAATGCCAGCTGACGCATGGCGGTCTACACGCATATTGCCGCTGAAGAGATGGCACAGCTGGTTGCGCGGTTTGGCGCAGGGCGGCTGCTGTCGGCCAAGGGCATTGCCGAAGGGGTCGAAAACAGCAATTATCTGGTCGAAACCACACGAGGACGGTTCATTTTTACCGTTTACGAAAAACGTGTTGACCAGGCCGACCTGCCGTTTTTCTTCGCGATGATCGATCATCTGGTGCAAAAAGGCTGCGCGGTGCCGCCAGCGCTTTCGACGGCAAATGGCGATCATGTCATTATCGAAGCCGGCAAGGCCATGGCGATGATGCACTTCATGCCCGGGCTTTCGGTATCGCACCCCACGCCCGATCAGGCGCAGGCGGTCGGACAGGCGCTGGGGACGATGCACGGCGCGCTCGCCGATTTTGGGTGGGAACGGCCCAACAGCCTTGGCCCCGAAGGCTGGTATGCGCTGGCCAAACGCTGCGGAAGCGATCTTGACCGGATCGCGCCCGGGTTAAAGGCGCGAGTGTCCGACGAATGTGCGTTTTTGAAGCGGCATTGGCCGCAACACCTGCCCAAATCGGCAATCCATGCCGATCTGTTTCCTGACAATGTCCTGATGGTCGATGGCGGGGTTGGTGCGATCATCGATTTCTATTTCGCTTGCACCGATGTGCGCGCTTGGGATCTGGCGATCACGCACGCGGCATGGAGCTTCGATGGGGATGGGGGCAGCTATCGCGCTGATATCGGCGATGCGTTGATGTCAGGATACCGCAGCAGCTTCGGGCTGAGTGCCGAAGAAGACGCAGCCTTTGCCACGCTCGCGCGGGGGGCCTGCCTGCGCTTTTTGCTAACGCGCGCTTGGGATTGGCTGAACACCCCTGCCGGCGCCTTGGTGACCCGCAAGGATCCGGTCGCGTTCTTGCGCCGCCTCGATCACTACACTGCCTTATGACCGAACTGCCCCACGTCATCATCGCAACCGACGGTGCCTGTAAAGGCAACCCCGGCCCTGGCGGCTGGGGCGCGGTGTTGCGCCACGGGACGACCGAAAAGGAACTCTCAGGCGGCGCTGCCGATACTACCAACAACCGGATGGAGCTGATGGCCGCAATCTGTGCGCTTGAAGCCCTAAAAAAGCCGTCGCGGGTCACGCTTTCGACCGACAGCCGTTATTTGATGGATGGCCTGACCAAATGGATCAAGGGCTGGCAACGCAACGGATGGCGAACTGCGGCCAAACAACCGGTAAAAAATGCCGATCTATGGCAGCAATTGCTCGATGCCTCGGCCCCACACCGGATCGAATGGGTGTGGGTCAAGGGCCATGCCGGACACCCCGAGAATGAGCGAGCGGATAAACTGGCATCCGATGCAGCCGTATTGGCATCGCGGCGATAATTCTTGCCTCAAGGAAAGGCCCGATGCGGCATCGATCGGACGACCTCAGCGAAAACGCGCCGGTGAATAAGCCTCCGGGTCGATGTGCGCGACGATCGGATCGGGACTGCGGCCGAGCAACTGCGCCGCCGCGATCTTTGCCGCTGCTGGAGCGGTCTGAATGCCAAATCCGCCCTGTCCTGCGCACCAGAAAAAGTTCGGTGCGTTCGCATCATATCCGTAAACCGGCAACCGGTCGGGTGCAAAGCTGCGCAGACCTGCCCATTTGTGGGCGACGCCGCGCACCTTCCAGTCGACAATCGCTTCAAGCCGGTCGATCGCGATGGCAACATCGATCTCCTCGGGGGCGGCATCGCACGGCGGGCTCGGCGTTTCATCATGCGGGCTGAGCCAGACGCCGCCCGCGCCATCGCCTTTGAAGTAAATATCGCCCGTGATCGCGAACATTAGCGGCAAGCTCGCGGGTATCGGCGCGTCGAACCGCAGCTGCGCTATGGTCCGGCGATATGGCATGATACCAAGCGGCTGTGCGCCTGCCAGCGTCGCAAGACTATCGGCCCAGGCTCCCGCTGCATTCACGATGGTGGTTGCCGTAAGTGTGCCACTGCGCGTTTCGACATGCCACGCGCCAGCTTCGTGCCGCAGGGTTTCAACCCCTGCGCGACACAGCAGCACTGCGCCATCGCTCTTGGCTATGCGCAGATACGCCTGATGGACGCCCGCCACGTCGATATCGGCGCAGGCTTCCTCCATGATCCCGTGCCGCCATTCGGGGCGGAGACCGGGGCAGTGCGACAGCATCACGGCGTGATCGAGTTCGCGAAAGCCAATGCCTGAGCCGTCGAACGAAGCGACAAAGCTGTCGAGCGCATCGCGTTCCTCATCGCGGGCAAGGGTGATGACACCACGGGGGCTGAGGAAACTTTCGGCTTCGGCGATCGCGGGCGGAGTGTTCAGCCAACCAAGCGACGCCTTCGACAGCGGGTGCACTCCGGGTCCGCCATAGGTTTCGTGCCAGAATGCGGCCGATCTGCCGGTCGAATGATAGCCGGGTGCATCCTCTGCTTCGAGAATGATCACCGTGGCGTGCTCAGCAATTTCGGCAGCGATGCTGGCACCAGCAATTCCCGCGCCGATGATGGCAATGTCGTAATGGCTCATACCACACCGCCTTGCAGAAAGGCATCGATCCGCGCCAGTGCATCATCGCGCACGCTATCGATTTCGCGGAGGATTTCGTGTGCGACAGTTGTGCCGAACATGTGGAGCTTTGCCCCGGGAATGCGCGGCACGATATCGGCAATGGCCTTTGGCGAGACAAGCTTATCCCCCCATGTCCCGAGCACGAGCACCGGCGTAGCAATCTTCGACAGGTCCGTATCACGAAGTGCGACTGTCGATCGATAGGCGTCCGCGAGCCATTTGATGCTTGGCGGGCCAAGCGACAGTTCGGGCTTTTCGCTTTTCCACCAGAGTTCATCGGCGTATCGTTCGCGATCGTGCGTCAGAAACCCGGCGCGCGACGCGTGCGCTGCGGCAGGGCGCTCATTAGTTTTCCATGCCAGCCGTTCGCCCAACCGCCCCCGCGCCGCAAACCCTACTATCGCAGCGACGAGGCCAACCGGCAGCATCGCCGTTTCGAACCCGAGCATCGGCGCGACCAGCACTGCGGCGTCGGGCGTCACGCGGCCCTCGGCGAGTGCGCGCAGGATGAGGTGCCCACCCATCGAATGGCCGATGACGATATGTGGACCCGGGGTCCGTGCTGACCATCGAGCCGAGAATGTTGCAAGATCGTCGATCCATGTCGCAAACCCCGGGCTGTGCCCGACCATCGGATCGGCCAACAACCGCCCCGATCCGCCCTGGCCACGCCAATCGAACGCCGTCACCGACCAGCCTTGCGTGTGCCAATGCGCGAACGCCTCAAGATATTTCTCGATAATGTCGCCGCGCCCGCCCAAGAACAGGATGCTGCCACGCGCCGATGCTGCCGGCCATGCGAAAACGCGCACCGGCCAGCCATTGTCCATTGGCTGCATGGTGATCGTTGCATCGGCGGGATAGGTTCGGCGCGCGTCTTGCGATGACGTCATGGACTATGGTTACCATTTGATAAGTGATTGGCGTTAGTGGCACAGTCCCATGACGATCGGAACACCCGAACTGGTCCTGGTGGCAGGGCTATCGCTACTCCTCATCACCACCTGCGTGACCGACTGGCGACATCGCGACATTCCTAACTGGCTGACAGGCGCGATTGCCGCCACCGCCCCATTATATTGGTGGGCGACAGGATTAGCGATCTGGCCCGATGTCGCGATCCATCTTGGCATCGCGGCGTTGACGTTGGGTGTCACGGCTGCGCTGTTTGCGGCAGGTGCGATGGGCGGGGGCGATGTCAAGCTGCTCGTTGCGCTTGCGCTCTGGGTGCCCGGGCTCGATTTCATGCGGCTGCTGATCGTTATGTCGATTGCAGGCGGGCTTTTGACGCTCGCGTTCCTGATCCGCCACAAGCTGGCCAGGATCGAGGCCAGACCCGAGATTCCCTACGGTATCGCCATCGCCTTTGCTGGGCTGTGGGTTCTTTCCCAACGATATCTTAACCATTTTGTTTGATGACGGGTCGAGAGATCGATTTGCCTTATATTCAGGGGGTTCAGCATCATGGATGCACGGAAGATTGCGCTGCTGGTAGTTGCGCTGATCATTGCGGGGGGAACAGCGTTCCTTGCACGGTCAATGTTCATGCAGGGCGGGGCTCCCAAAGCCGAAGCCGCGGCGCTGGGCCCCGAAATTCTGGTGGCGACCCGCGCGCTGCCGGTCGGCACGATCATCGAGCCTGACAGCTTTCGCTTTCAGCCCTGGCCGAAGGAACTTGTCGAAAACGCCTATTTCACCAAAGGCGAAGCCGATCCGGCATCGCTGGCAGGCACCGTTGTTCGTGCGCCGGTAACAGCAGGTCAGCCGATCACGCAGGGCGCCCTGGTAAAGCCCGGCGATCGTGGCTTTCTGGCAGCGGCACTCGGGCCGGGGATGCGCGCCGTAACGGTTTCGGTGTCGGCGCAAAGCGGCGTCGCGGGCTTTGTCTTCCCGGGAGACCGGGTCGACATGGTGGTGACGCAGCAGATTGCAGGCGGCGGAAGCGGTCCACCGCTCAAGGCCGCCGAAACCGTCATCCGCAACATTCGCGTGCTGGCAACCGATCAGCGCACCGTGACAGAGGATGAAGAAGGCAAAAAGGTCGTTCAGACTTTTTCGAACGTCACCCTCGAAGTCACTCCGCGAATTGCCGAAAAGATCGCAGTGGCGCAGGCTATCGGCCAGATTTCGCTCTCACTGCGGTCGATTGCAGACAATACTGCCGAGCTCGAACGGGCGATTGCGTCAGGCGAGGTCAAGATCCCCGATGGCGCCGATCCTATGGCCGAAAAATCGGTGTTGCTCCAGATCGCGACGCGGCCTGTCGATACCGATCCGACCTTTGTTACAGGCGGCGATGTGTCGCGCTTCCAGCGCCGGACCGTGCCTGCCTCAGCCAGCGACGGATCGAACGCCCGTGCTGCTGCACCACGCACATCGGCACCTGTTTTTGCGCGGCCTGGCGAAGAACGTCCGACAGGCCCCGTCGTTCGGGTGACCCGAGGCAACACAGTTACCGAAGTTACGGTGGGGGGTAAGTAAGATGACCAACAGCCTGTCTTTCAAAAGCCGCATCCTGGGATGCGCAACTGCAATGGCCGTCATAATGTCCCCGACGACAAGCGCCTTTGCTCAAGGGTCGGGATACGACAAGGCAAGAGCGGCTCGTCAGGTCGCCAAAGTCGGCCAATTGCCACCGGGTTCGGAACGTCCGACATCAGAAATCCTGCTGTCGACAGGCGAAGGCCAGTTGGTAACGCTGCCGGCAAACGCCGCGCAGGTCTGGACGTCAAACCCGACAGCAGCCGACGTCTATGTCAACAGCCCGCGCCAGCTCTATATCTTCGGCAAGGAATTTGGTGAATCGACAATTTACGCAACTTCGGCGAGCGGCCAGGTGCTGTATGCGTCGAACATCCGCGTCAGCCAGAACATCAGTTCGGTCGACAAGATGCTCGATCTGGCAATGCCCGAGGCCGATATCCGCGTGATCATCGGCGGCCAGCTTGCGGTACTGACAGGAACAGTGGCGCGGCTCGACGATGTCGAACAGGCCGAGCGGATCGTGAAAACCTATCTCAACCCCGGCGTCGATGTGACCGCGCCCGGCGCGCAGCTGAAAATCGGGGTGATCAACCGCCTGCGCACGGCAACGCCGCTGCAGGTCAACCTTCAGGTCAAGATTGCCGAGGTCAACCGCAGTCTGGTCAAGGAAATCGGCGTCAACCTTGCCAATCGTGATCTTGGCAATGGCTTGAGCACGGTCGTCAGCCAGGGTCGCGGGTTCGTCAACATCAGGGATTTTGATACCAGCGCGCTTCCCAGGCTTGATGCTTCGAGTGCGTTCGGTTTGCCAGCGGGGTCTTTGTCGCTGCCATTCGATCCGACGACAGGCAAGTTTGTGACTGGCGGCACGACCTATGATTTTGCAGGTCTGGCGCTGGGCGCAGGGAAAACCTCGATCGGGCTTGCCGGCAAATTGTTCGGGCTCGATTTTGCGTCCGCGCTCGATCTGGCTGAAAACGAAGGGCTGGTCACGACGTTGGCGCAACCCAATCTCACGGCCTTGTCGGGGGAAACTGCAAGTTTCCTTGCAGGCGGTGAATTTCCCGTGCCGATCTCGCAGGATCTGGGTGCGATCACGATCCAGTACAAACAATATGGGGTCAGCCTCGCATTCACGCCGGTCGTGCTCGACGATGGCCGCATCTCGATGCGCGTCCGTCCCGAAGTTTCGGAATTGTCGTCGCAGGGCACGATCCGGCTCAACGGGTTCGATATTCCCGCGCTCACCACGCGGCGCGCCGAAACGACCGTCGAGCTTGGTTCGGGACAGTCGTTCATGATCGGCGGCCTGCTGAGCAATTCGAACGTTAATGCGATCGACAGGGCACCCGGGCTTGGCAACGTGCCGGTGCTTGGCGCAATGTTCCGCTCGACGCGGTTCCGCCGTGCCGAAACCGAACTGGTGATCATCGTGACGCCGTATCTCGTCAAGCCGGTATCGGCGAACCAGATCGCGCTGCCTACCGATGGCTATAAGGCCGCAACCGATCTTGAGCGCGTTTTGCTCGGCAAATCGGGCAGTGGCCAATCGGGCGGCGAACGTCCCAAGCCGACAATGGGCCCGCCTTCGACCGTGATTGCGCCGTCGATAGGTGCAGCGACCGTGCCGGCTGTATCGCCAGCATCGGCGGCAGCACCGCCCAAAGACCGGCGCGGCAAGAAGCAGGGGCCCTCGGCGGCACCGGGCTTTAGTGGAAATTAACTCGGAGCTGGGAGACTAAGGACATGCAAGCAAGAACGCTTTTTGCCATTGCGGCACTGGGACTGACGGTCGCAGGCTGCGGCACCAAGAATCGCGGACTCGAATCGGTCCATCAGCCTGTGGTCAGCCGCACCGATTACGTCATCGATGTCGCAACCGGCTATGACGGCCTTGCCGATGGCGAAGAACAGCGTCTCAATGGCTGGTTCGAATCGCTTAAGCTTGGCTATGGCGACAGGGTGGCCGTCGATGGCGGCGGACGCAGCACATCGGGTGTCGCGCGAGACGCGATTTCCGAAGCCGCTGCGCGCTACGGCCTGCTGGTCGATGAAAACGCCCCGATCATTTCGGGCGAAATTGCACCGGGTGCGCTTCGGGTGGTGGTCAGTCGGACCAAGGCAACAGTGCCGGGCTGCCCGGATTTCAGCCGGACTGCGGGCGAAAACTTCGATCAGCATTCGGGATCGAACTATGGATGCGGGGTCAATTCGAACCTTGCAGCAATGATCGCCAATCCGCAGGACCTGATCTTGGGCCGCAGCACCGATGGCGTCACTGATGCGACGTCGGCGAACAAGGCCATCAAATCCTATCGCGATCGCAAGCCCAGCGGCGAACAGGGTCTTCCGCAACAGGGTACGAGGACCGGTCAATGAACGCTCCATGGTCTCCGGGTCGCAGCGGCAGCGCTGCGCGTGACCCATTCGCGGCGTTTGTCTGCGACGAAGCGACGGCGGACACGATCCGTCCGGTTTGCATCGAAATGGGCTGGCCGGTCGAAAAAGTTGTCAAGGGCGGATTGCGAAACGCGGTGCAGAGCCTGTCGGTCGCGGCAAGCCCCAACATCCTGTTTGTCGATCTTTCTGAAAGCGGTGATCCGCTTAATGATATCAACGCGCTTGCCGAAGTTTGCGAACCCGGCACGGTCGTGATTGCGGCAGGTGAGGTGAACGATGTGCGCCTGTACCGCGATCTGGTGTCGAGCGGTATTCAGGATTATCTGCTCAAGCCTTTCAGCCCCGATCAGTTGCGCGAAACCTTCGCCAACGCGCAAGCGGCGCTAAATGGGCCCAAATTATCAGAAGCTGCGGTCGACCGCCCACACATGCTCACCGCTGTTATCGGAGCGCGCGGCGGGGTGGGTGCCTCATCGATCGCGTCGTCGATTGCGTGGTTGTTCAGCGAAACGCACAAACGTTCGACAGCGCTTCTCGACCTTGATGTTCATTTTGGCACCGGCGCGCTGTCGCTCGACTTAGAGCCAGGGCGGGGTTTGACCGACGCGATCGAAAACCCCAGCCGGATCGACGGGCTGTTCATCGAACGCGCAATGGTCCGCGCAAACGACAAATTGTCGATCCTGTCGTCCGAAGCTCCTATAAATCAGCCCATGCTGACCGATGGCGGCGCATTTTATCAGTTGCTCGAAGAAATGAAGGTTGCCTTCGAATGCACCGTGGTCGATCTGCCGCGCAACATGCTGGTCCAGCATCCGCATCTGATCAATGATGTGCAATCGGTGGTCATCGTGGCCGAATTGACGCTTGCCGGCGCCCGCGACATGATCCGGCTGCTGTCATGGCTTAAGTCGAACGCACCGCAAGCCAAGACGCTTGTTGCGGCCAATCGCGTTGGGCCGGGCGGTAGCCCCGAAATCAGCCGCAAGGATTTCGAAGCCTCGATCGAACGCAAGATCGATTTTGCGATTCCCTACGATGTCAAAACCGTCTGCCAGGCGGCAAAGCTCGGCAAATCGGTCGCCGAAGTCGGGAAAGCGTCAAAGATGGGTCAGGAAATCCTGGCAATCGCCGATGCACTTGTGGCGACTGCCGATGGCAGCGAAGTGGCAGCGATGCCCGAACGCAAGGGAGGTTCGCTGGCGAGCAAGCTGGCAGGTTTCAAGCTGTCATTCCCGAAGGGTAAGGCCAAGGCCAAAGCCAAAGCAGACGCGTGATCGAAACCCAGTGCTAACGCAGATCGAGACCTAGCCGATGGACGCTTTCACACCAGTTCAGTTTCTGATGATCGGCGGCGGTTTGTTGCTGACGGTCATGATGCTGGCCATCGCCTTTGCAGGTCCATCGACGGCAAAGGCACAGGCGCGCCGTCTGGATGTGGTCAAGGGGCGCCACGGCGATGTCGTGTCGAACGCGATGGAAACGCAGTTGCGCAAGATCGGTGCCAATCGCCAATCGCGCAGCAATGCGTTCATCGAACAATATCTGCCACGGCCCGATCTCCTCAAGAAGCGGCTCGACCGGACGGGAAAAAACTGGACGCTGGCCAAATATGCGATGGCGTGCGGCGGCATTTTGCTCTTCGTCGCCACGCTCGCGATCCTCAAAGGCGCGCCTGCGCTTCTTTCGATTGTTGGAGGTCTGGCGCTCGGCCTGATGCTGCCGCACATGGTTGTATCGATGCAGATCTCGAAGCGGCTGGCAAAGTTTAACGCGCGGTTTCCCGACGCGATCGAACTGATGGTGCGCGGGTTACGCTCGGGCCTTCCCATCTCGGAAACGCTGGGAATCGTGTCGACCGAAATTCCTGACCCTGTCGGTACCGAATTTCGCGCTGTTGGCGATCGCATCAAGATTGGGAAGACGATGGAGGCTGCGCTCGAAGAAACCGCCGACAAGATCGGCACGCCCGAGTTCCAGTTTTTCTGCATCACCTTGGCAATCCAGCGCGAAACCGGCGGTAACCTCGCCGAAACGCTGATGAACCTGGCCGAAGTTCTGCGCAAGCGGGCGCAAATGAAGCTCAAGATCAAGGCAATGTCGTCTGAATCTAAGGCATCGGCATACATCATTGGCGTGTTGCCGTTCATGGTGTTCGGGATCATCTATTATGTAAATCCTGCTTACATGATGGGATTCTTCCAGGACGAGCGGCTGATTATGGCAGGGTTGGGTGGCATGGTCTGGATGGGCATCGGTGCCTTCATCATGTCACGCATGATTGCCTTTGAAATTTAGCGAACGGAAAAGACCGCGATCATGATGGAAAACGGACCAACACTGCTGGGTGTGGATATCTTCTTCGTCGCCACGATGCTGTCGGCAGTTGCAGCAATGGCGGTCCTGTTCGCGCTTTACACCGCAACAACTGTGCGGGATCCGATGGCGGGTCGCGTCAAAGCACTCAACGAACGTCGCGAACAGCTCAAAGCCGGGATCATCGCCTCGACGGGCAAACGGCGCGCCAAATTGACGCAGAAGAACGAGACGACCGATCGCATCAAGCTGTTCCTGTCATCGCTGCAGGTGCTGCAGGAAAGCCAGCTCAAACAGGCGCAGCTCAAGCTTGTCCAGGCAGGGATCCGGTCTAAAGATGCTGCGGTCGGCGTGATCTTCGGGCGGCTGATGCTGCTGATTTTCATCGGCGGCGGGATGGCGCTGGCGGTCTATGGCTTCGGATTCAAGGCCGAATGGGGGCCCTTCAAAAAGCTCATGCTGGTCGCCGGCACGCTGATTCTGTCGTACAAAGCGCCTGACATGTTCGTCGATAACAAAGTTAAGAAACGCTCTGATGCCATCCGCAAGGGGTTGCCCGATGCGCTCGATTTGTTGGTAATTTGCGCTGAGGCGGGTCTGACCGTCGATGCCGCGTTTCACCGCGTGGCGCGCGAGCTTGGCAAAGCCTACCCCGAATTGGGCGATGAGTTTGCGCTGGCGGCGATCGAGCTCGGCTTTTTGACCGAACGACGGCAGGCGTTCGAAAATCTTGCCCAGCGGATTAATCTCGAGGCGGTCCGCGGCGTGACCACAACGATGATCCAGACCGAAAAATACGGGACCCCGCTCGCATCGGCGCTCCGCGTTTTATCGGCTGAGTTCCGTAACGAACGGATGATGCGCGCCGAAGAAAAGGCCGCGCGGCTTCCAGCGATTATGACGATTCCGCTGATCCTTTTCATCCTGCCGGTGCTGTTCGTCGTGATCTTGGGTCCAGCGGCATGCTCGATCAGTGACGTCTTCATCAACGGTACTTTCTGATCGCGCGGGACAGCAGGCTGTCGCTGGGGCAGGGTGTCGTCGAGTGCCTAGAGAGGGACCCAAGGCTGCGGCATCGGCTACCTTGCCGGCACGAGCCTGGCGCAGGGTAAGATGATCATTGCAAAAGGCGAAAGACCGTCCATATTTGAGGCATGCGAAACACGGTATCTTTGATCATCGGCGCGATTGCGCTGCTCCTTGCGCTTGTGGCGTTTATACCGCTGCTTGGTTGGGCGAACTGGCTGATCGTTCCGTTCGCGGTCGTCGGCCTTGCACTGGGGGCAATGTCCGACAAGACGTCGGGGCGAAACCTCAACATCGTCGTTATTGTTGTTGGCGTCGGCAGGTTGATGCTGGGCGGCGGGATCGTGTGATGATGTCGTTGCTGTCGCGGCTTGGCCCTCCAGCAGCAACCCAGCGCCCAGAAATTGATTCGGTGCGACCCGGCTGTGAAGCGGGAAGCGTTGACCGTGCGATGCGATCGATTGTCCCATGGGTACGTGGTTCGATATTCATACGGCGAACGGCCAAAGGATAATCGAGGTTATGGTGGCCACCCGTCAAACCTGCGAATCATCTCGCCGTGGTCATCGAACGATGAATGTGGGCAGAGTGCCGCACCGTGCCGCGATCGTCTGGGCAGCCAAGCCCCCGAGGGTATTGGCCCTGTCATCCCATTGAAATAATATTTCGCGGGGTGTGTTGACACGAATCAGACCCCTGCCTATTTGGCTTCTTGTCGCGGCGCTGAGCCATTCGGTTCTCCACCGCTTCCGCAACATCGCAGATGCCCGGTAACCCCGGTAAAAGGGGGAAGCCACAGGCGTCGGCGCGTTGCGCTCTTTGACATTGTCGATTTTAGATGAAGGGACATGTGGGCGGCGGCCCCGGATCTCACGGCTTCAAGGCGTGAGGTGTTCGGGTAACCAAATTAGCCGTTCCATGGTTCCATTGCTTGCGGATTTATTCGCAGGCATGGGCCAAACATGTCCTATCACGTATCCATACGTATAGAATATTGTGCAGGAACGGCTCCTTGAAATGAGCTCGTCCATCGGGGGAATTCCACCTCGATGTTCGGGGACATCAAACTTGAGAGTTTGATCCTGGCTCAGAACGAACGCTGGCGGCATGCCTAACACATGCAAGTCGAACGAGACCTTCGGGTCTAGTGGCGCACGGGTGCGTAACGCGTGGGAATCTGCCCTTGGGTTCGGAATAA
>JANPIQ010000232.1:0-4110 GCA_031425075.1 Sphingomonadales bacterium | reverse complement strand
GCCGGCTGCGGTAAAATCGGCAGCGAGCGCTGTGAATTCCTGCGCTTCCTTGGTGCACCCCGAAGTATCGTCCTTGGGATAGAAATAGACCACGAGCTTGCGCCCTGAATGATCGGCGGCTGACGCGCTATCGCCACCGCTCAGCGTCCATGTGACGCCCGGTGCCTTGTTTCCAACCTCTGTCATTCACCCCTCCGATGCCTGTTTCCAAAACCCGCTGACCCCCTGCCGCACTGCTGCCAGCCGATCAAGCAGACTCGGCCAGTCGGGCGCATCGCACGCACGCGCGATCAGCGCACACGTCGCCCGATCGGGCTCGGCCATATCGGGCGCGACAAGGCGCAACACGACAAGCAGTCGGGTCATCAGTCGGTGCGCGTCTGCAAGGCTTGGTGGCACCAGCCCGGCTGCAGCCAGGTCGGCAATTGCATTCCCAAGATGCGGCTCGACACCGATACGATGCGCGAGCTGCGTGACATGAATGCCAAATTCCAGATCGACGAGCCCGCCTGGAAGCAGTTTCACATCGAGTTGCGATTTGGGTGGCTTGTGTGTTGCCATATCGCCGCGCATCTTGATCGCATCGGCGCGGAGCATAACAGGATCGCGCGGTGCAGCGAGTGTGACGCCGACAATGGCATCAAGCGATGTGCGCGCGGCTTCCGATCCATAGACCGCGCGTGCACGGGCCAACGCCATATGCTCCCACGTCCACGCATTTTCGGTCTGATATCGGGCGAAGGCGTCGAACGATACCGCAAGCGGCCCTTGGGTGCCCGACGGACGCAGCCGCGTATCGACCTCGTACAATGGCCCCGCCGCAGTGGCGACCGACAATCCAGCGATGACTCGCTGCGCCAGCCGGTTGAAATACATAGTCGCGCCAAGCGGTCGATGGCCGTCCGATTCGGCGGAAAAATCGCCGGTGAACAGGAAAATCAAATCAAGATCGGATGCGTGGGTGAGTTCGGCTCCACCCATACGTCCGAGTGCGAGGATGACGAGTTCGCTCCCCGGCACCGCGCCGTGTGCAGCCTCGAATGCCGCAACCGCCGAATCGGCGACCACACCAATCGCGGCTTCGGCAACGCGCGCATATCCTGCCGCTACAGCGAGCGGATCGCACATGCCTTCGACAATCTGAACGCCGAGTGCGAAGCGATGTTCTCCGACGATCCGCCGAACATGATCGAATTGCTGTTCGACATCGTCGGCGATCGCCATTTCGCCGGCGAGCGCAGCAATCGATCCCGGCGGATCAAACGCGCTGGCATCGATTAGCCGGTCGAGCAGTTCGGGCCGCCGCGACAAGGCCTCTGCCAGCGTTGGTGCGTGGATGAGGATGCGCGTAAGCAGCCCGAGCAGCGCGGGCTGCGCCTCGAGCAGCCGAAACAGATTGACCGCGCTCGGCAGCCGCTCGATCAACGCCGACAGCTGGAGGATCGCGCGCTGCGGGTCCTGCGCCGAACCCAGCGCGGCCACGATTTGCGGTAGCACGGCTTCGAGTGCTGCGCGCGCAGCGGGCGACCGAACCGCGCGCACCCCGCCCGATCGCCAGTGCGCAATGCGCTGTGCCGCGTGGGCCGGGTCGGGGAAGCCTGCGTCACGCATCCGGGCCTCGAGCGCGCGACCTGTCTCGGGCAGCGTTTCGCGCGTCTCACCATCAAGCGCATCGTAAATCCTGCCGACAGCGTCGACATGCGGCCCAAGCAGCCCAAGGAGCGCGTCTCGATTGGCAAGCCCGTCGAGTTTAGCAATGGCTTCGAGCGCATCGGGCTCGGCCGGCAGGCTGTGCGTCTGGCGATCGTCGACCATCTGGAGCCGGTGTTCGATCCGGCGATACAGGCGATACGCCTCGGCAAGCGTCACGGCTTCACCGGCACCGATCCGGCCCGCTGCGGCAAGTGCCGACAACGCATCGCACGTAGCAGGCGCGCGCAGTCCGGGTTCGCGCCCGCCATGGATCAGCTGGTGGATCTGCGCATAGAATTCGCACTCGCGGATGCCGCCGCGTCCGCGCTTAAGATCGTAACCGGGGCCGAGCGCCTGGCCTTGCGCATAATGGCCGCGAATCCGACGTGACAGATCGCGCACTTCCTGCACCGCGCCAAAATCGAGGCCCCGCCGCCACACGAACGGGCGAATCGCTTCGAGAAATCCGGTTCCCAGCGCGACGTCTCCGGCGCAGGCGCGTGCGCGGATGAATGCGGCACGCTCCCATGGCAGCGCTTGCGATTCATAATAGCTGATCGCGGCATCGACCGGCAGCACGATCGGCGTAATTTCAGGCGAAGGGCGCAAGCGCAGGTCGATCCGGAATACATAGCCATGTTCGGTACGCGCCTGCATCGTCTCGACGATCCGACGCCCAATCCGCACCGCCGCCTCTTCGGGTTCTTCGCGCGGGCGCGTCGGCAGAGTTTCAGGGTCGAAGATCAGGATCGGATCGATATCCGACGAATAGTTGAGCTCGCGACTGCCGTGTTTGCCGAGCGCGATGGCGGCGATCCCTTGCGGTTTGGACCCCGGCACATGCGTGGTGATGGCAGCGGCAATTGCCGCGTCGAGCGCGCGGTCGGCAAAGTCGCTCAACGCTTGCGTGACGTCCGCGAGGGTGAGTGCACCCGACAGATCCCCAAGTGCTGTGGCGAGCGCGACCTGTCCTTTGGCAAGGCGGAGTGCAATGCCTACATCGCTATCACCATCGACAGGTGGAACCAGCGCGGCCTGCCAGCGTTGTTCATGAGCGACGTCGGGAAAGCGCCGCATCAGGCCGCGCAGATAGGGCGACCAGGTGTCAGCACGCGTCACGGCGTCGGCAAACGAGGAAGACGGGATCGGTCGTGCATTCATTCGCATCCCCTAAACCAGATGAAGGAATTTCGTATGCGTAAAGCCAAATCCCTGATTGCCATGGCCTTTGTTTCGCTGGCACTTGTTGCATGCAACACCGTCGAAGGCGCCGGCAGGGACGTCAAATCTGCAGGCGATGCGATCGAAGACGTTGCTGACTGATGTGGATCAGGGGGCGAAGCACAGTGCGCTCGCCCCCATCAACCACGCGTTCAGATAGTAGATGGCAAGCCCTAAGTGTCGGTCGTAGATGATGGCCGATCCACAGAAGGAGCTTGCGATGCGCGCCGCTAAAATTTTGCTGATCACCGCACTGGCATCGCTAACGCTCATGGCGTGCAACACCGTCGAGGGTCTGGGCAAGGATATCAAATCGGCAGGCGACACGATCGAAGACGCCGCCGATTGACCTTTATTCAGCGGGAGATTCGCTCGGCTTGGCGGCCAAAACGGTTTTCGCGCGCCGCCTTTCGGTGAACCAGATCGCAAGGATCGCAAATTCGTAGAGCAGACACAATGGTACTGCGAGCATCACTTGGCTGATGATGTCGGGCGGCGTCAGGACTGCTGCAATGACAAAAGCCCCGACAATTGCATAGCGCCGGCCGCTTTGAAGCTGTTTGCGCGTAACAATCCCCGCCCGTTCGAGCAACATCAGCACGACGGGCAGCAGGAACGAAACGCCGAAGCCGAAAAGGAATTTGGTGACGAAATTAAGGTAGTTGCCAACACCCGGCAACGCTTCCTGCTGCACCCCGCCAACATTGCCGGCAAAACCCAGTAGAAATTCAAGAGCCACCGGCATCGCGAAATAATAGGCCAGCGCCGCGCCGCCTGCGAACAGCGGAAAACTCATCAGGATGAATGGCAGGAACGCGCGCTTTTCATGCTTGTACAGGCCAGGGGCGACGAATTTGTACATCTGCGTCGCAAATACCGGAAACCCGACCATGATCGCGGCAAAAAACGCGACTTTCACCTCGACGAAAAACGCCTCGAATATATCGATGAAAACGATCTTGCCCTGCCCTGCGGCAAGCAAAGGCTGGACGAGAAACGCAAAGATCGGTTTGGCAAAGTAAAAGCAAATCCCAAACGCAATCGCGAACACCGCAACGCACCAGAGCAGCCGCGTGCGCAGTTCGATCAGATGATCGAGCAATGGCATTTTGGATTGGTCAATATCGCTCATCAATTCCCTCCCCGTACGCGCGGCGGGTCAGGGGTCGGTGGGCCCAAAACATCGATGTCCGCGAC
>JANPIQ010000231.1:0-2592 GCA_031425075.1 Sphingomonadales bacterium | reverse complement strand
CGTCGCCGCAATCAAACCGTATGATGCCGCCGCGATGATCACTGCCGCGATAATGTTGCCGATCAGTGCCTTTTGGCCGAATTTCGCTGCGCTGAAAAAGGTGAAGGGCGGCACGATTGTGCCGAGTTCGGTGATGAAATCGCGGAACGGATGTTCGGCAGGCTTGGTGATGACGCCATCGGCAAGCCCGCGCACCGGTTCGCGCAACGTCGAAACCCACAGTGCCAGCAGCAATCCCGGCAGGCCGACCGCGAGAAATGCCGCCTGCCACCCCGCCAACCCCAACGGCCCCGAACGCCCGGGATAGGCGGCGTTCCAGCCATCGACGATAGTTGCCCCGATCACCAGCGATATGCCGCCGCCGATATACAAGCCAGACGAATAGATCGCGAGCGCGGTGGCGCGCTTCTCCTTCGGAAACCAGTCCGACAGCAATGAATAGGCAGACGGGCTCGCGGTTGCTTCACCGATCCCGACGCCGATCCGCGCGCCTGTGAGCATCACGCCGTTCTTGGCAAACCCCGACGCCGCCGTCATCAACGACCAGAGCGCCAGGCCAGCGGTAAGCAGCTTCGTCCGGTTCCAGCCATCGGCGAGCTTGCCCAGCGGAATCCCGAACAGCGAATAAAACACCCCGAACGCGGTGCCGTATAGGAACCCCAGATCGGCGTCGGTCAGCCCCAGATCGGCCTTGATGTCATTGGCGAGGATCGAGATGATCTGGCGATCGACGAAATTGAGCACATACACGAGCACGAGAACGAACAGCACGTACCAGGCATAGCGCGAGCCGGGCTGCGGCCCTTCGGTCGTGTTGGTCAATGCCCAGTTCCTCGCCTGTTTTGGTTATGACCACGGGGTAGCAGAGCGATTTGTGCTGGCAAGTGGCCCAGCCCGCAGCAAGCGACGAAAGCACGCCTTGGGTTTGCCGCACTTGCCTGCTAGGCGCGCGCCCATGCTGACCATCAACGATATCACGGTGCGCCTTGGCGGGCGGACGATCCTCAACAAGGCGACTGCCGCGATCCGCCCCAAAAGCCGCGTCGGGCTGATCGGGCGCAATGGTGCTGGCAAATCAACGCTGATGAAAGCGATCATCGGCGAAATCGAGCCTGACGAGGGTGAGATTGAAATGCCCAAGCGCACCCGGCTCGGCTATATCGCGCAGGAAGCGCCAAGCGGGGCGGCGTCGCCGTTCGACACTGTGCTTGCGGCCGATGCCGAACGCGCCGAGCTGATGGCCGAATCCGAGACGTGCACCGACATGCACCGGCTGGGCGATCTTCACGAACGGCTGCTGGCAATCGATGCCTATGGCGCCCCTGCGCGCGCGGCGCGGATTCTCGTCGGGCTGGGGTTCGATGAGGAAATGCAGGCGCGCCCGCTCGACAGCTATTCGGGCGGCTGGAAAATGCGCGTGGCATTGGCCGCATTGCTGTTCTCCGAGCCTGATATCCTGTTGCTCGATGAGCCGTCGAACCACCTCGATCTCGAAGCGACGCTGTGGCTCGAAAATTTCCTCAAGGGCTATTCGGGCACGCTGATCGTGATCAGCCACGAACGCGATCTGCTCAACAATGTCGTCGATACGATCCTGCACTTGGAACGCGGCAAGATCACGATTTACGCGGGCGGTTATGACGATTTCGAAAAGCAGCGCGCCGAACGCGCGGCGCAATTGGCGGCGGCAAAGGCGAGCCAGGATGCGCAGCGGGCGCGGTTGCAGGATTATGTCGCGCGCAATTCGGCCCGCGCCTCGACCGCCAAACAGGCGCAGTCACGCGCCAAGATGCTCGCCAAGATGCAGCCGATTGCGGCGCTGGTCGACGATCCGAGCCTGAGTTTCGCGTTCCCCAACCCGACCAAGCTCGCGCCGCCGCTGATCACGCTCGATCTCGCATCGGTGGGCTATGCCGATGATGCGCCGGTGCTGCGCCAGCTCAACCTGCGGATCGATCCCGATGACCGGATGGCGCTTTTGGGTCGCAACGGCAATGGCAAGACGACGCTCGCGCGGTTGCTCGCGGCACAACTGGCGCCGATGGAGGGGAGCATCCACGCTTCGGGCAAGATGCGCGTTGGCTATTTCACGCAGTATCAGGTCGAGGAACTCCACGGCGATGATACGCCGTTGCAGCATATGAGCCGCGCGATGGAGGGCAAGACCCCCGGCGTCGTCCGCGCGCAGCTCGGGCGCTTTGGCTTTGCGGGAGACAAGGCGCTGACCGCGGTGAACAAGCTGTCAGGCGGCGAACGCGCGCGGCTGGCACTCGCGCTGATCACCCGCGATGCGCCGCACCTGCTGATCCTCGATGAACCGACCAACCATCTGGACGTCGATGCGCGCGAGGCGCTGGTGCAGGCGCTGAACGATTATGAAGGCGCGGTGATCCTGATCAGCCATGATCGCCACATGGTCGAACTTACCGCCGACCGTCTGGTGCTGGTCGAGGACAAGAAGGCGGTCGATTATGGCGGCAGCATCGAAGATTATATCGACGCCGTGCTAGGGCGCGGACCATCGAAGGCCGAGGCCAAGCCCAAATTCGTCAAGAACGACCGCAAGGCAGCGGCAAAGGCGCGCGAGGATGG
>JANPIQ010000230.1:0-8386 GCA_031425075.1 Sphingomonadales bacterium | reverse complement strand
GCCCCCCTCGATCCGCGATGCCGCATTGGCGATAGGTGCAAGCAAGGTGCAGGTCGTGTTCCATCACATCCTGCCGCTGGCGCTGCCTGGTATTTTGACAGGCACGATCATCGGAATGGCGCGCGCGCTTGGCGAAACCGCGCCGTTGCTGATGATAGGGATGCGCGCGTTCGTCGCGTCGCCTCCCGGCGATCTGACGTCGCCTGCCAGCGTTCTTCCTGTCCAGATTTTCCTGTGGTCCGATGAAGTCAGTCGCGGGTTCGTCGAGCGCACATCGGCAGCGATCATCGTTCTTCTTGTTTTCCTGATCGCGATGAACAGCATCGCTATCTATCTTCGCAACCGTTTCGAACAGCGCTGGTGATTGAATGACTGAGACCACTCTCAAAATTGCGGCGCGCGACGTGTCGGTATATTACGGTGCAAAGAAGGCCGTTGCCAATGTCTCGATCGATATCGCGGCAGAACATGTCACAGCGTTTATTGGGCCATCAGGTTGTGGCAAATCGACGCTGCTACGCTCGCTCAACCGCATGAACGACACTATCCCCGGCTGTCGCGTCGATGGTGACATCTTGCTTGATGGTGCTGATATTTATCGATCGGGAATGGACGTGGTGCAGTTGCGCGCGCGGGTGGGGATGGTGTTTCAAAAGCCCAACCCCTTTCCAAAGACAATCTATGAAAACATCGCCTATGGACCGCGGATTCACGGCTTATCGAATGCGAAAGCCGACCTCGATGGCATCGTCGAAAATGCTCTGAGGCGCGCCGGATTGTGGGACGAGGTCAAGGACCGGTTGACCGACAGCGGGACTGCCTTGTCTGGCGGGCAGCAACAGCGGCTGTGCATCGCGCGGGCGATCGCTGTCGATCCCGAAGTCATCCTGATGGACGAGCCATGCTCGGCGCTCGATCCGATTGCTACGGCCCGGATCGAAGAACTGATCTCGGAACTCAAGGGCCGATACGCAATCGTGATTGTCACGCATTCGATGCAACAAGCTGCCCGCGTGTCGCAGCGCACGGCTTTTTTTCATCTCGGGGCAATGGTCGAATATGGCAAGACGTCGGACATTTTCACCAACCCGCGTGAAGAGCGGACCAAAGACTATATTACCGGACGCTACGGATAGGATGGCCGCATGATGGAACACACAGTCAAGGCCTTCGATGAGGATATTACCCGGCTTCGCGGCATCGTTGCCGAAATGGGCGGGCTGTGCGAGGTTTCAATCGACGAAGCGATGGATGCTTTGGTGCGCAAGGACGAAAAACTTGCCGCCGAAGTCATCGCGCGGGACAAAAAGCTCGATGTCCTTGAAATGGAGATTGACAAATTGGCGATCCGCGTGATCGCGCTGCGCGCACCGATGGCCGATGATCTGCGCGAAATCATCGGCGCGCTCAAGATCGCGAGCGCGCTCGAACGGATTGGCGATTATGCCAAGAACATTGCCAAACGCGCAGCACGGATCGAACAACGCGGCCGCTTCGAACCACTGACGCTGCTTCCGGCCATGGCCGATATCACGCGCGAAATGGTCCATGACGTGATGACCGCATTTGCAGCGCGCGATGCAGAGGCCGCAGCCGAAATCCTCAAGCGCGATGACAAGGTCGATAGCTTCTACAACAGCATTTTTCGAAATCTTGTGTCGCACATGGTCGAAAATCCCAGCTCGATCAGCAGCGCAGCGCAATTGCTGTTCGTCGCGCGCAACCTCGAGCGCATCGGCGATCACTGCACCAATATCGCAGAAACGGTCCACTACGCGGCAACGGGCCTTTACCTGCCTGATCGCGAAGAACGGGCAACAACCGGAGAAAGGCTATAACCATGGCTGCGCCGCGGCTTCTTTTGGTCGAAGACGATCTTGCACTTTCGGAACTGCTCGAGTTCCGGTTCCAGAGCGAAGGGTATGACGTCATCCAGACGGGCGATGGCGACGAAGCCTTGCTGCTGGCGTCGGAAAATGCACCCGACGTCATAGTACTCGACTGGATGATCGAAGGCACATCGGGGCTTGAGGTGTGTCGCCGTCTGCGTCGAGACAAGGCGACAGCAAATGTGCCGATCATCATGCTGACGGCGCGTGAAACCGAAGACGACCGGATCCGGGGACTTGAAACAGGGGCAGACGACTATCTGACCAAGCCCTTTTCTCCGCGCGAGCTCGTTGCCCGCGTCGGCGCGATCATCCGCCGCGTCCGTCCCGCGCTGGCCGGCGAAGTGCTGCAAGTCGGGGAGTTCTCGCTTGATACCGATCGGTACAAGGTGTTGCGCGGCGAACGCCCGGTGGCGCTTGGGCCGACCGAGTTTCGAATGATGAAACATTTCATGGAACATCCAGGGCGTGTCTTTTCACGCGAACAGCTGCTTAATGCCGTGTGGGGTGTCGATAGCGAGATCGAACTGCGGACAGTCGACGTCCATATTCGTCGCCTACGGAAGGCGATCAACGTCGATGACGAAGCCGATTTGATCCGTACCGTGCGCTCAGCAGGCTATTCGCTCGACGTGGGATAAGCAGGGTCAGACAATCATCGTGAAAAAGATGATCAACCCGGAAACATAGCTTAGCATAAAGAACGTCACATCTTCGCGCACCCGGGACGCAGGAGCGACAACTGCCTGCTCCTCGGCGCGATCTGCCTCATCGAAGGGAGATGTGTGGAGAAATCGCACGCGAAATGGGTGGCGGGCGGTTTCGGTCGACTGGACAAGGGCTCTGCGCATGACGCCGGGTTAATGCCGCGATAACCAAACTGGCTATGCCGGTTCGTGGTTAAGCCAAGGCTGCCCCGATTAGAGACGCTTTGCCACGATCCTGGTCAGGCAGCGCGCGCGGCACGGCCTTGCTTCTTCATCCGGTTGCGCAAAAAATCGGGTGCAAATCGGGACAATAGCCACATCCGGGCTGCAGTCTTGCCCACGCGGACGTGGATTTCCTGCCCATGTGCGGCTTTCCACGCGGCGTCCGCAACCATCGACACCGGCGAAATTTCCAGACCGGCATCGGCAACGATATCGCGGATTTGCCGGTTGCTGTCTGCAGAAACGTGATCGAGGATCGGTGTGTCGATAAACGATGGCATGAGCGATGCGACACGGATTCCGTGCTGATCCCATTCCAGATCGAGCGATTCTGTCAGCCCGCGTACGGCAAATTTGGTGGCGCAATAAATCGACATATTGGGACTGCCGACAATTCCGGCAGCCGATGCGGTGTTGAGCAGGCATGACCCCGGTGTGTCGCGCAAATAGCGAAAGCCGGCTTCTGCGCCATAAACCACTCCCTTGAAATTGACGTCGATAACAAGATCGGTGTCGTCACGCGCCACTTCGGCTATGGCTCCGCCGCGCCCCACGCCGGCATTATTGAACAACACATCCAATCGTTGCCCCGCATCGCCCCAGAAGCGCGCGAGGACTTCGCCCCATTGGTCGCGGCTGCGCACATCGAGCGCGTATGACGCCGACTGGCCCTGAGCGATTGCTGCGGCGGTTTCGGCGATCCCTTCATTGTCGATATCCGCCAGCCCTGCAAACCATCCGCGCTCGGCAAAGTGGATCGCGACGGCGCGCCCAATCCCAGACGCAGCACCTGTAACGAAAATCGATTTGCGCGCAGCCATTCAACCCTCCCGTCCGCAGACGCAGCCCATAGACCGCGCAGGATCGGCAAACGCAAGCGCGAAGGATTTGACGGTCGGATACGTTCAGAAAGCGCTGCCCTGGCTGCGTACCCCCCGCATGTTTTCACCCCATGCCGGGGCAGCACCCCTTCCCCAATCGATGGGGCCCCGCCATGGCACGGACATGAGCGAATCGGCTTTCATCGCACAATTGCGCGCCATAGCGACGCATCCTGCGGCGCGCGGGCTTGCCGATGATTGTGCCGTGCTTGATGTCGGTGGCGATACGCTGGTGCTGACGCACGATACCCTCGTCGAAGCCGTCCATTTCCTATCGACTGATCCGCCAGCATCGGTCGCGTGGAAACTGATTGCGGTCAATCTGTCCGATCTTGCAGCCAAAGGCGCAACGCCGATGGGAGCACTGGTGAGTTATTGCCTGCAGGGCGATCCTACATGGGACGCCGAATTTGCCGCAGGGCTGACGCACGTGCTTGAAACATTCGGTGTTGGCCTTTGGGGCGGAGACACAGTGAAGCAGTCACCGTCTGTCCTGGGATGCCGGATGTTCGGGGCAACTTTGATTGGCAAAGGCGGCGCGCTGGTGCCGTCGCGATCTGGCGCGCGCGAAGGCGATGAGCTGTTCGTTACTGGCACAGTTGGTGACGCCCGGATCGGGCTTTTGCACGCCCGCCAAACGCCATCGTCGATGAGCCCATTTGTCGAGGCATATCGACGGCCCCAGCCACAGCTTGCGGCGGGGCAAGCGCTTGCAAGTTCGGTGACCGCGATGATGGATGTATCCGACGGGCTGTTGATCGATGCCCTGCGCATGGCCGCCGCCAGCGGGGTCGCCGCGATGATCGATCTCGACTCCATCCCGCTTTCGGCGATTGCTGACGGCATCGGATATGGCAATGATCGCATCGCCCGGATCAATGCCGCAACCGCGGGCGACGATTACCAGCTGCTGTTCACCAGCGCGCTGCCGTTGCCGCCGCTGCCCTGCCCCGTCACGCGGATCGGGCAAATGGTGCACGGGCAAGGATTGCGGCTGCACGATCGCGCTGGCGATGTGCCGTTGCCCGCCTCTCTGGGGTGGGAGCATTGATCGCCCTTCAAGCCTTGCCTTTGTGGCCTGTCTGTCTATAGCCCCGCCCGAAATACTGGCGAAAAAGCGACGAGGCTGCCACGGCATTCGATCGGTTCGGGTAAGAGGGAAACCCTTTTGATGATAGTTGAAATTGCGATCGCGTTCGGTCTTTTGGCCGTCGTTTATGGCTTTGTGACCAGCCGCCAGGTTCTCTCGGCAACCCCTGGAAATGCCAAGATGCAGGAAATTGCCGGCGCGATCCAAGAGGGTGCGAACGCCTATCTGACCCGCCAGTATCGCACCATCGCCATCGTCGGCGTCGTTGTCGCGGTCCTTGTTGCGGTGTTCCTTGGGCTCACCTCAATGATCGGGTTCATCCTCGGTGCCGTGCTTTCGGGCGTTGCAGGCTTTGTTGGCATGAACATTTCGGTCCGCGCCAACGTGCGAACGGCGGCCGCCGCTATGACTGGCCTTCAGGCCGGGCTTACGATGGCATTTCGCGCAGGTGCGATCACCGGCATGCTGGTGGCCGGTCTTGCCCTCCTCGCGATTGCCGGTTTCTTCTGGTATTTGATCAATATTTCGGGGTTTCAGCCCAACAGCCGCGAAGTCATCGACGCACTCGTCGCGCTTGCCTTTGGCGCGTCGCTGATTTCGATCTTCGCGCGCCTGGGTGGCGGTATCTTCACCAAGGCGGCTGACGTCGGCGCCGATCTTGTCGGTAAGGTCGAAGCGGGCATTCCCGAAGATGATCCTCGCAACCCGGCCGTCATTGCCGACAATGTCGGAGACAATGTCGGCGATTGTGCGGGTATGGCTGCGGACTTGTTCGAAACCTATGTCGTGACCGTCGGCGCGACGATGGTCCTGATCGCTCTCCTGATCGTCAATGCCGGCGACATGCTGATGCCACTGATGAGCCTGCCATTGCTGATCGGCGGCGTCTGCGTGCTTACATCGATTATCGGCACCTATTTCGTCAGCCTTGGCGGCGGGAAGAACGTGATGGGCGCAATGTACAAGGGCTTCCTTGTCACCGCGATCCTGTCGATCCCCGCCATCTGGTTCGCCACGCAATATGCGTTGGGCGATATGAACACCCTGATCGGTGCCAATCTCGATGGCACCGGTGGCTTTACCGGGCGGACGCTGTTCTATTGTTCGCTTGTCGGTCTGATTATCACCGGGCTGATCATCTGGATCACCGAATATTATACCGGTACCAACTATCGCCCCGTGCGCTCGATCGCCAAGGCTTCGGAAACCGGCCACGGCACCAACGTCATTCAGGGTCTGGCGATCAGCCTGGAGGCGACCGCGCTGCCAACACTGGTGATTTGCGCAGGTATTGTTGGCGCTTACCAGCTTGCCGGATTGATCGGCATTGCGTTTGCTGCCACTGCGATGCTGGCGCTTGCCGGGATGGTCGTGGCACTTGATGCCTATGGTCCTGTCACCGATAATGCTGGTGGCATAGCCGAAATGGCAGGGCTGGACGATTCAGTCCGTGAAAAGACCGACCTTCTCGACGCGGTCGGGAACACCACTAAGGCGGTCACCAAGGGCTATGCCATTGGTTCAGCAGGGCTTGCGGCGCTGGTGCTGTTTGCCTGTTACACCGAAGATCTGCGCTTTTATGGCGACAAGCTCGGAATTGGGCCCGAAGGCGTCAATTTCAGCCTCGAAAACCCCTATGTCATCGTCGGGCTGCTGCTGGGCGCGCTGCTGCCTTACCTCTTTGGCGCAATGGGAATGACCGCGGTCGGGCGCGCTGCGGGTGATGTCGTCAAGGATGTTCGCGCGCAGTTTGCCGAGAATAAGGGCATCATGGATGGCACCAGCCGCCCCGACTATGCCCGCACAGTCGATTTGGTAACCAAGGCCGCGATTAAGGAAATGATCGTGCCATCGCTGTTGCCAGTGCTTGCGCCCATCGCGGTATATTTCGTGATCGCGTGGGTTGCGGGCAAGGCCAATGGCTTTGCCGCACTTGGTGCGTTGCTATTGGGCGTAATCGTCAGCGGGCTGTTCGTGGCGCTTTCGATGACGTCTGGCGGCGGCGCTTGGGACAATGCCAAGAAATATATCGAAGATGGCAACCACGGCGGCAAGGGATCAGAAGCGCATAAGGCAGCAGTGACGGGCGATACCGTTGGCGATCCCTACAAGGATACAGCAGGGCCTGCGGTGAACCCGATGATCAAGATTACGAACATCGTGGCGCTGCTCCTGCTCGCAGCACTCGCGCACGGCTGAGGCGGGTTACGGCGTGCGCTCACCCTCAACGTTGAACCAGCGCAAGCACACAAACTCCGTTTGGATTGATCCGGGCGGGGTTCTTTGCGGCTAACGGCGATCTTCAAACGCTGCGCCGAAGCGCCGGACGACTACCCATGTCAAAATCAGCGCGAAGGGCGCAAGAATGGCCATCGCAAGATCGGCGTTTAGCCCGGGCACAGATTTTTCGAGCCCCTTGAAGAGATATCCGAACAGACTGACCGCATAATAGGCGATCGCGAACACCGAAAACCCCTCGACCGCGCGTTGCAGCTGCAGCTGTTCTTTCGCGCGCATATCCATCGAACGAAGCAGGGCTGCATTTGTCGCTTCGGTTGCCACTTCGACACGGGTGTTAAGCATCTGTTCTGTGCGCGCAATCCGTTCGATCGCGGCATGCTGACGCCGGGCCACTGTGTCGCAAGTCCGCATGGCCGGCGCGAGGCGGCGCTCCATGAATTCGCCTAACGTTTGCAGGCTGGCGATTCGGCCTTCCTGCAATGTTTCGATCCGGTCGAGCACGATCTGATGATAGGCGGTCGCCGCACCGAACCGGAAACTCGTCCGCGCGCTCAGCGTCTCGGCCTCACCGGCAAGGATCGCCAGCCGCGCCAGCAACGCGCGATCGGTATCAGCATCAGCAGGGCTTGCCAGCTGCGACGCAATTTCGCCTGCTTCGGTTTCGATATGCCCCAGCAGACCGGTGGCTTCGCCTGCCAATGGGAACGCAAGCAGGGCCATCAAGCGGTACGTTTCAATCTCGAGCAGCGAAAGCGCCAACCGCCCTGCCAATTGTTCGTCGTTGCCTGAAACAACGAGCAAATAATTGGTCATCCCGTCCATATCAGCGCGCAATTCGGTAAACATCCGCGCCGAGTCATTGAGCAATGTCGATCCCACCGATTCATGACGGGCGATGAGCCCGGGCGCGTCGGGGCTGTCGCGTGCGATAATCACGAGGTTGGTGGCGACCATCACATCGCCCGGAAGGCTATCAAGCCAGTCAGGTGGCGCATCGGCAGTTGCTGTTTCGAGCGCAAGGCTCGATCCTGACGGCTGCCGGAAGAATGTCCACGTCGAAAATTCGGTATGACGCTCCCAGCGCAACCGCCACGTTCCCACATCGATTGCAAACCAGCGGGCATCCGAGGCCGGTGGGCGCCGTCCCAGCGCCGTGCAAAGCTGCGTGACGTGCGCAAGGTCACCTTCGCGATCCGCCAGCGTCGCTATGCGCGTGGCGAGCATCGGCGCTCGCAATGGCGTGAAGGGGCGGGCATGGGTTTCAGCTAGCAGCCGGTCCCTGTCGACGTGAAACCGCCAGCGCTGTTGGCCAATCTGAGTCAAAGCGCTTGCCTCCCCCCCGCCGCCCAACAGCAG